>JALWGG010000060.1 GCA_027013765.1 Acidilobaceae archaeon | reverse complement strand
GGAAGAAGTATAGCGGCTTGAGGGATATTGTAGTCTTGATCGTAGAGGTTGAGGGCGACGAGGGCTACAGGAGGTACAGCGCAATTATAGGGAGTGATGACTCTTGGAGCGCTATGGCTAAGGCTACAGGCGGCTTCCAGGCAGCCGTCACAAGGCTCATCCTGGATGGAGAGGTCGGGCTTAGGGGCCTAGTATACCCGGAGGACCTAGCATCCAAGGAGGGGCTCACACCGAGGATACTAGGGATGCTGGGGGAGAGCGGGGTAAACGTGACGCTTGCCTAGTCTAGCAGGGCTTCAAGCCCCCTCCTACCTATTTTATCCAACCTCTTATACCTGCCAGCCTCCTCAGGCCTCCCAGAGAATTCTAGTATCCTGGCGATGACTCCAGGCCCTATTCCAGGTATGCGCTCAAGCCTCTTGGGATCTGCAGTCATGAGGTCCTGAAGGGTCTTAAAGCCGTGGGAGTATAGCCTCCTGGCCCTGACCCTCCCGATCCCCGGTATGGCCACGAGCTGGAGCAGCTCGTCCCTCACCCCATACCTGATCCTCTTCTCCAGCACCCTATACATGCTGGAAGCCCACTCGTGGCCGAGTAGGGGTGCCACAGCGGCTAGGCCCTGTGCCAGCCATGAGGCGGTATCGGCTAGCGAGGCCACATCTCCCGGGCCAACGTTGTACCTGGAGGATAGCTCGTCGTCTGAGACCTCATTGATCCAGTCATAGAGTAGTAGCGCCGTTTTAAGCCTCCTAAACTCGCTCGGGCCGATCCAACCCAGCCTATCTACCAATGCACCCTCGTCGAGGAGCCTATCCAGTATGTAATCCTCCTCCCTCTTGGGCACCACGAGCCTGGGCATGTCGGGGAGCGATGCTATTAGGTATAGCAGGCCCAGGTCCCCCGAGCCCCTTATACGGGGTAGCAGGGACCTGGCTATAGGCACGGTCTCAGGGTCTAGATAATTCTTCGAGACCTCCGCCCCCAGCAGCGTCTGCCCCAATACATCCCCCTCAAGGCGTAGTAGCCCCCATGAGACGAGGTCCTCCACGGCACGAGCCAGGAGGGACCCCATCCTCACCCTCCCTACCCTGGAGGCGTAGAGGGTCCTCATATGGAGTGAGACCACCTCCTCCAGGCTTGTATACCCTGAGGATACCGCGCCCAGTATACTATGCCGCAGCCCCCTCAGGCCCCCGAGCCGGCTCTCCACAGGCTCCGGAGAGGCCCTTATGTACCCGTCCAGCAGCTCCTCAACCGTATCCCCACCCCTAGCAACTATGATGGCCTCTCCATAGGGGTCCAGGCCGGGCCTGCCAGCCCTGCCAGCGAGCTGTTTATACTCGGCGACGGGTATGGGCCTCCTATACCCCTCCTCGAACCTGTAGTAATCCTCTACCACCACCCTCCTGGCCGGGAGGTTGACTCCAGCAGCTAGCGTGGGTGTTGCGAATATCACTGAGACTCCACCAGCCCTGAACGCGTCCTCGACTATCCCCCTCTGCTCGTTGGATAGGCCTGCATGGTGGTAGGCGACCCCGCCGGCTATGAGCTTCGAGAGGACCTCCCTCATGGTAGCCGGTCCATCGCTCGACCTTAACTCCCTGGCAGCCTCCCCGGCGGCCTTATCGTCATATGCAAGCTTCCCCGAGTATCTT
>JALWGG010000059.1:6229-16214 GCA_027013765.1 Acidilobaceae archaeon | reverse complement strand
GATCGATGCCCGCCCTGGGCGGGTGGGCGGCAGCTGCGGGATCATTCACCCTGGGGGGTATACTGCTGGCTGGGATAGTGTTTGTATGGCAGCCCCTCCACGTATCCGCCTTGGCATACTACTTCCTGGACGATTATAGGCGGGCGAACATACCAGTACTCCCTGACAGGGTTGGCCCGAGGACCTTCGCACTCATAGTATCAGGCTCTATAGCACTGCTACCAGTACTCACATGGTTATTCGTCGTCATAGAAGGCTACGGGTATACTGCCGCGGTAACTACCACATTGATGTCGGGGCATGCAATAGCCAAGATAATGAGATTCGCTGAGAGGCCCAGGAGGGAGGCGGCATTGGGCATGATCAAGTATGCAAGCCCGCTTGTGGGTATAGCATTCCTACTACTCCCACTAGAGCATGCATTCATAACTCTACTCTGAGGGTGTAGTAGATGAGCGCGTGCAGGGGGCTGGCTTCTATAGGATGCATTGGGATAGCGGGGGCTGGGCTACCGATCCTTGCCAGCCTTGTTGGAGAGGCTGTATACTGGATCTCCCTCGCTATAATCATAATAACGGCATCCCTGCAAGCATTTACTGCCAGGAGCCCTAGGAGGTACCTGCTAACCGTTACAATACTGGTGGTTACAATAGTTGCAGGATTCGTTGATTTGAGGATGATGGCCCTGGCTGCTATTACATTAATCCTGGCATCAATAGTATCCTCAGGATTGCCGGGACTGACTTCAATAATGATACTGCCAGCGGCCCTGATAGTGGCGGGCTATAATGATCCCTGGGTTATAAGGTATGCTACACTGGCTGGAGTTGTAGTATCAATAATATACCTCTACGCGGCTACCGGGAGGATTCACAGCCTTGCATCGGTCATACTCCTAGCCCCAATATTATATGGGGGCCTGGAGCTCGTCCTTGCCGCACCACTGGTACTATTACTTGGCCTCACTGCATCAGCAGGCTTCATCGAGAAGAGTGGATGCCCCTTTAAGACTGAGAATAGGGTGGTGATCGCTGGGTCGGCAATAGCCGGGATAGGCCTGCTTGTAATGCTATATACAGGATGGATGCTACAGGTGGCTAGCCTCTGGCTACTTGGAGTCCTCCTCCTAGAAGCTGGCGTCTTAGCTCCGAAAGGATCTTCCTAGCATAACTCCTCTTAGGTATGAATACCGCCTTGCCATCAACACGTGCCGGGGCTTGATCGCCCCTCCTAGTGAGCCAGTATGGCCGGCGGAGCATGTTAACCTCTAAGAGCGCCTCTGCAGCCGCTATAACCTTCTCCTCCCAGGAGCCTGCCCTCCTTATGCGGGGGAGCATATGGATCCTATCTCCCTTCCAGTTGAGGCATGGCGATAGGTGGCCTGTAGGGCTCACCCTGATCCTCGTGCAGCCCGCGCAAAATATCGGGTTGTTGAAGGGTTTAACAACCTCTATCCTCGCACCGTTAGGCAGTATATACACTGGCCTGTTATGCAGCTCCCTCCGAACAACCTTAGCCCCAGACTCTATCAGTTCCTCCTCAACCCTGGCCAGGGGGTAGAAGTATTGCTTGAAGAAGCGGGCACCCATGCCCACTGGGTGGAGCTCTATTAGCTGTAGTACCGCGTCATAACTTGAAGCCATCTCGGCCAGGCTCCACACCTCATCGACATTGACGCCCTTGAGCAGAACCATATTTATCTTAAGCTTGAGCCCCGCATCATATGCAGCCTTAAACCCCTTAAGAGCCCTCTCAAGACCGTCGACACCGGTTATAAACTTGTACCTGCTCCTGCGGAGGCTGTGTATGGATATGTTAGCCCTGCCGAGCCCGGCTTCAGCTAGTTTATCTGCATACACATTCATGAGGTACCCGTTACTAGTCATGGAGACATCGCTTCCTGGGGCATTAGAGCTGATCTCCCCCACTATCTCAACAATATCCCTCCTGATCAGGGGTTCGCCACCAGTTATCTTGAAACTCCTGGCACCAAGCATGTATGCCGCCTTAGCCACAACACCATACTCCTCAGGGACCATGACAGGAGGAAGCTGGCCTGGGCGTAGAGGCCTGCCTACGGGATCCCCCTCTATATGGCAGAATATGCACCTGAAGTTGCATTCATTCGTCACGCTTATCCTAAGGTTGTTGAAGGGCCTCCCGTAGGCGTCTAGAACCGGTGGCAACCCTTAGCACCACTCCCTATAATACTAGATAAAGCGCTCCTGAATAAATATCGGTTAAGTATAGATTCCGGGCATAACCAATTTACCACACGACACCAATAATACATTTGGTGATGAGCCAGCTATCGATGACCCCCCGAGGGATGATTTAATTGGCCTTTACTGATACGGTCGCTAAGGAGAATGTTCACCATCCCCAGCACTGCTGGGTCAGTCGACCGTCGTCAGCTCATCCTATAGTGTAATAGACTATTCCCCGGGGTTATATTATGATTCGTGCATGCGGCCTGGATCCTGCAGCTGGATCGGGATTGAACGGGTATGCGATTCTTGAGAGTACCGATTGTAGAGACGGGGTTCTAATAGAGTCGGGCGCGATGGGGAGTCTCTATAAGGTGCTGGAGCGTTTAAAGGGGTGTAACGTTGTAGCCGTTGACGCTCCCCTTACAATTCCATATAGGGGGTTTAGAGGTGTTGAAAGGAGATTCATGAAGACTTACCATGTAAGGCTCCTCCCCGGAGGGCTTAAGGGTATGGCTAGGCTCACGAGCGTAGGCTACTCGATTAGAGCCCTCATGGAAGAGGCTGGGGTAGCTGTTATCGAAACACACCCGGGCAGTGTCGCTAAAATAAACTCTTTAGAGGGCACTGGAGACGTCTTCGACGCGATAGTCTCCAGCGCAGTAGCCCTCGCCCATATATGTGGCGCTGCACAATACGTCATAGACCATGATGGTTTGTTAGCTATTGCCAGATTCAGCATAAATAGAGATAAAATAGAGTTGAAGAGATAATACGTCACGAGTGCATATCCCGAATACACTGTTCGATCCAGTTAGTCACAATCTTACCACACCTCAGGGACTCTAAAGTGCATTCAAGGCTACATGACATACGCGTTATAGGGACACCATAGGGCCCTATGCACTTATAAAAGTTCTCCTTAAGATTAGTAATGCATTTTTCAACCTCAGCTGTAGGTCCTCCACATACTGTTGAAATACTCTTAAAAGCCTCGATTACATCGGTTTGCCCGGATGTGATCTGCAGGAGTGTGGATACCATTACATATACCTTGTATAATGCCCATTCATAATAACCATTATCAAGATCTATTTTAGACGATCTTAAGGCCCGCTTCGTCGACTCTATATGGACCCATATATCCCTATTAATATTAGACGAGTAAACCACCCCATGGGTCCTATAATAACTATAATACAGACTTGGGCCTATATACCTATTATAAAGCCAAGTATATATCTGGAAATACTGCTGGCGAGGAGAAAAATTGTATGGTAGATTCCAGTGTTACTGCCTTATCCTCCAGAGTTTTCTAACAGTTATCTTGAATCCAGCACTTATACTATCTAGCACCTTGGGGGATAGCTGCATTCTCACGCGCTCTGGGGGTGGGTATGCCTTGCTAAGCTCGATACCTAGGCTTAGTGCGTGGGTTAAGAACTGGTGTGCCCCCTTATACTTCTCTGTTATGAAGTCCTCGAAGTATGGTATCCATGCTGTTGGGTCTCTGCTCCTCCTTATGAGTACAAGGTACCCTCCAACTACTGGCCCTATTTCCGGCTTTAGCCGGTATGCCTTATAGTTCTCCCTCTCCTCGCTCTTCTCTGTTATATACCCCAACTTGTCGAGGACCTTAATCATTTGGTCAAATATCTCGCTGGCTTTCTTGCCACCCATTCTAATAAGTGTTGACTCTCGCGTCTCGGGGCTACTACTCCTAAACTGTATTACAGGTCCGCGTGCCGTCTTCCTGAGTACAAGCCTATACTGTCTTCCCTCTAGGCTCATGACCTCTATCACCTCTATTCAATTTATATTATCGCCATACCACGTTTTTAAGTCTTTCCTAGTAATCGTGAAAGTAGATTATTAGATTGTGAATAAGGAGGTATATTTATAGTGTATCTTTAAAATTACATACATAAATATGAGTTAGTCTGTTGATATAGCGGTGCTTGATTAGACATATGCAAAAATACATCAATCCTTTTAATAGGCGGTAATCTATATATACCTTTATGTTACCATATGATAGAATAGTGGTTGATAAGCCTTGTCACGAGGGGCTTCGAAGGGTGATTCAAACGGTTCTCTATCCCGTAAAGTCCAGAAGCTTGGCGCATCTAGCCTAATCGTGACCCTGCCCAGGAGTTGGACTAAGAGGCATAACGTGAATGTCGGCGACCTTGTCACGATATATGATGAGGGGGATAGGCTGGTCATTGCACCCTCGGGGGAGCAGCCGAAGGATAGGTTATACGCATCGTTATCCAAGTCTAGCTGTATGAAGCATGTTGGGAGGCTGGTATTATGTAGCTATATATTCGGTTATGATGTTGTAATTGGAGAGTCTAATAGGATAATTAAGGGCGAGCCCCTGGATCGTATAGCGAGGACCTCCTCATACCTTCATGGAGCGGAGATCAGGCTCTCCAATAATAACAAGATGCTTGAGATAATATTCACAGGCCGGGAGGATAATGTAGAGGAGCTTATCCAGATCTTTGGAAAGAGGATCTCGCAGATATTCGGGACAATGAGTAGATACCTCAAGGGTGAGGCGGGGGACCTTGACGATATAGCTAATGAATACACGAGCATCATGAGGATGAACTACCGGATACTCAGGTCCCTGAACAAGATGAAGCCTATGGATAGGAAGAGCGAGAAAAGAGTCAAACAGTTGTATTCGGCAGTTAGTACCCTAGGCATGGCCGCGGATGCAGCGATAAGCCTAGCCAGCCTGTTGCAGAAGATGTCGGGTGAATTGGGTAGTGATGAGAGGGATAGGCTAGCCTTCCTGCTTGAGCTCGCCGAGATCGCGACGGCCACAATAGTTGCAAGCCTAAACCCGGCTAGCGTCAAGAAGGCTGAGGACGCGTATTGGAAGATAAGGAATATCCTGGACCTTGAGGAGAACTCCCACGAGCTTATAGCAGGTGTCACGCCGCAGTATGCATATATACTTAGCAGGATAATCGAGATTGCAAGGCTTCTTGAGGTCGCCGAGAATATACTATTGTGTATAGCGTTGTCCGAGAAGCATATAAGACACGGGTAGAGAAGAATAATTTAGCCTAGCATGTGTGCGCCGGGGGCCTGTGAAGAGGAACCCCTGAACTGCTGATATTGGTGAGGGGACCCCGCATCTCGGAGGCATCCCCGCACTATCTTTTTACTATTCCCAGCCTGTCCACCAGCACGTATGGGATCCTGACGGGGTCCTCTACCTCCCACCATTGAATGTCATAGCGCGTCTTCGTCAGGTCCACTATAGACTTGAGCAGGTTGGGGAGGGTATCTGCTATCCTTAGCCGATCCGCGCACGCTACCGGTCTCCCCGACTTTATAATGAATGTAGCGTCTCTGGTCACCGTTGAGAACGATCCCTCCAGGTAGTTCTGGAATCTTGTGTACCAGTTGTTTGTTACATAGACTCCGTCTCCAAGCACTTCTAGCATCTCATCCTCGCTTAGGCTTCCTGGGAGGACCTCTATGTTGAATAGCCTAGGCAGGATCCAGCCCGCGTTTCCGGTGGTTACATCACCCATCATCTTGGCCGTCTTTGTATTATGTAGTACAGTCTTAAAGACTCCTTTCTCGAAGATCTCCTTATCTCTGGTAGCTACACCCTCATCGTCGAAGCCGGAGAAGTTTGGCAGCGTGGAGTCCCTAGGGATCTCCCTTATCGTTATATGATCGCTTCCTATCTTAGCACCCAGCCCCCAGTTCTGGAGGAAGCTGAATCCTAGTATTATCGCACCCGCGCTTGCGGCCATTGCTGCGTGTGTGAGCAGGTTTGCAGCGGTCATGGGTGATAGTAGGACCCGGTATTTCCCTGGCTCTAGGTCTGCCCTGGGTAGCTTCTCACACTCTTCTGCAAGGCTTTTCGCGATCCCGATTGCCTCGACGGCTTTCCTACGGTCATATACCGTGCTTGTCCATGACCACTGGCCGCTGGCGTCGCCCTTGAATACTCTAATGTAGCCGTTGAATAGCGTGTATTCCTGCCTATACTCGGCGCCGTTGCTGCCAGCCAGGATCCTGTCTACGTATTGTAGCCTGATCATGCCTGCAGCGGTTGGTATGCTATCTAGCTCCAGCTCCTCTATCAGCCATGCAGTATCCCCTGTAACCACGGCATCCTTGATCCTCCGGTCCACCATATCTATCTCGTCGCCGTTGGGCTCCGGGAGCTCCGCGTATAATGGGCTCTCCTCTAGCCTATCGAGTAGTTCGAGCGTCTTCCTTAACGCCTCCACTGGGCTCCTGGTTGTGTATGATGATTCGACTATCCTCTTACCCTTAGCTAGGTATACTGATACCGCGTAGTCGTCCCATGACTGTGTAGTGGAGGCCTCGCCGTTGGCCAGCTTGATCATTACCTCCCTAACCCTTGATACTTGGAAGAGGTACTCGTCAACCCTATTCCTAACCACGGATACAAGCTCATCATACACCTCTACACACCCCTTAAGACGACGCCCCTAAGCCTAACATGAGGACCTCCCATCCATACGGGTAACGGCTGGCCCGGCTCCCCCTTTCCGCAGGTTCCAGCCTCGAATACAAGGTCCTTCCCGACCGCGTCTATACTACTGTAGTAGTCCCTTGTATTGATCTCAAGGACAACGTTCTTGACGGGCTCAGCCAGCTCGCCCCCACGTATTATATATGCTTCAAGCCCGACATACCGGGCTACCCATCTACGGTCATCTATATTCCACTCCATATACTTCCGCATGTATACCCCATCACGCACATCAGCGACAAGCTCGTCGAAGTCATAGTCGCCCGGGGCCATGTATGTATTGGCCATTCTCACTATGGGCTCGCTCCTATAGTCAAGGGATCTGGCGGACGCGTTGCTCTCAACCCCGTATATGCCTGCGGTCTCCCTGTTATGTAGTAGCTCCTTCAGGACTCCACCCTCTATCAATACCCGTGGCCTTGCTGGGACGCCTTCATCGTCATAGAGGTAGAAGCCTAGGCTTCCAGGTATTGTAGGGTCGTCGATGATGGTTACGGCTTCGCTTCCTATCCTCTCCCCGGGCTTCATCTCAGTCCTGTAGCTGAGCCCCGCCTGTGCAGCCTCCCTTCCTAGCACCCGGTCGGCCTCGCTTGGGTGCCCTGCGGACTCGTGTACAGACAGGCCCACGATCTCGGGGGATAATATGACGTCAGCCCTCTTCTCGCCCGTGTAGTTGCTAGCCTTTACCAGGTTTACGTATAGGCTCTCTATATCATCGCGTAGGTTCTCCCCGATCCTAAGGTCGTCCAGGACCTCTAGCCCGCCGCTGCCCCCGAGCTCCTTCCACCTATTGGCTCTTAGGGCTCCATACTTGCCGGCTAGGTTGTAGAACACCTCTATCCGTGGCACGCTGCTGATTATCAGTCCCCCGTCGCTATTCACTATAACCTTCTCCTCCCTATACTCGCCATAGCTTAATATGTTGGATTCTATCTTCATCCCCTTTACCTCCAGCTCTAGGGAGTTGATGACCTCCTTGAGCATGCTTATCTTGTCATCCTCACTCATGCTCTCCAAGGGCTTCTTCTCGAAGACGCTATACCTGGCCCTACCCACCCTTGCGGGTGCAAGCTTTAATGGCCTCCTCCTTAGGCTAGCCGAGGTCCTCGCCGCGCTTACAGCCCTCTGCAGTGCGTCCTCAAGCCCCTCCCTGTCTAGCCTGTATGTGCTCGCAAATCCCTGCCCCCCGTCGATGTATACTCTGACTGATACGCCGGTTGTATCAGCGCGCCCCCCGCCGATGACTCTCCCGTTGAGTAGCGTTGTTGAGAATCCCTTCAGCGAGTGGTACCTGGCCTCTGCATAGTATGCGCCAGCCTGTCTAGCCTTATCTATGATTTCTAGGAGTATTGATTCATCGATCAAGGCCGTCTAGCACCCCGTTATGCATGGGGCCCATGGGCCTATTTATGTTAGAGTATCTGCGATGCTATTATCGGGAGTATTATCGTTGCATCTCCATATACAACTACCTTCTCCGCGCTAGGCTTCACCTTGCCCCATGATATTGCCTCCCGGGGGTGGGCCCCGCTTAGGCTCCCATCATACTCGACCGCGGTGGTTATATATACTACATAGTCTAGCCCCTCCCTGAACTGGCTCCACCATATTGCGTGGTGCTTGCTGATGCCTCCACCTATTATCAGGCCTGTAGCCTTCGAGTCCTGGCTTGTGAAGAATATCTCGGAGAGCAGCTTCATATCCTTGAAGTAGTCCACCACGATATCCCTACCGAGCCTCTGGGCCTCCATGAATAGTGAGGTCCCGAAGGCCCCGTCAGGCCATCCGGGGACGAAAACCCTAGCCCCAGCCCTATGGGCGGCCCTGAGGATACTATTCCTATCCGTAATCATGCTACCAGCCACGTCGAGGACCTCATATAGGCCAACCCTGCCATCAATCCTCTCCAGGAGCCTTCTAGTGAACTCCTCCACCCTGGGCCCATAGGATTCTAGGGGGATTAGTATGTTGCCCAGCCTATGAAAACCCTTGTCAAGCAGCTCGGCATCGTCATACTCAAACGCGCCCTTATAGTAGGTGCCCCCGTTGGCCCTTGCTATATCATGGTCTAGGGCCCCTGTGGTTGTTATCACCACGTTGAATAGGCCCTCCTCTATAAGCTGTGCCAGGACCCCCCGTAGCCCGGTTGCCACAAGATTCCCTGTAAAGGTTAACACTCTAAGCCTGCTCTCCCTAATCCCCCTCCTGAGGACCTCCACGGCCTCAGCCACGTGCCCCGCCATGAATCCATACATCCCACTATATAACTCGACCAGCCCTTTGAGACCCATTTCTGGGGATACTCTTACATCCCGTATAGGCTCCATTCCATGCCGCCCCAACAGGATCCCCGGAGAGGGGGATCCATGGGTGGAACCACTATATAACCATCAAGAATTTATTAGCATTTCCTAATTGAAACAGCAATCACCGTCCATATCCTATTCTAGTACATGACGCATGCGGGGTGGATAAAGGGGTGAGGAGGGCTAGAAGAGGTCTATCCCCCCTGGTGGCAACCGTGGTATTGATCAGCGCGACTATACTAGGCGGAATGCTCATATACAACTACTTCCAGGCAAGCGTGGACAAGATGCAGGGGCTGGGAGAGAAGCTGATGGTCGATGCGTCAACAGTACACTTGACAGGGAATACTAGGCTAGTACACATAGAGGTGTTGAACAGTTATGACATTGATGCGAGGATAGATAGTATAAACGGCATATACTCCAACGGAACCAGCATACAACTAACCACACAGGAGACCCTACCAATCCAGGTATTGCCAGGCGATAAGGCAAGCATAAACGCTGTAGTAACAAATCCAGACATAGTAGCTGTATCAGTAACATACACAATCGATGGTAAGACCCTGACGACGGAGCCCGAGAAGATAAGATAAGGCTCGGGGGACAGGGTATACCTTAACACAATGTTCCGTTTTTTCCCCTATCTCCCCCATCCAATATTCAATCTTTGAAGGGTGTTACGGATGCAGTGGCCGGTTAAGAGGCTGAGGAGGGTTAGGGAGGCTAAGGAGGAGGTCCTGGAGGAGAGGCCTAGGATAACAGAGGATAGGGTGCTAGCCAGCTATACAATCACACCAGTAAGATACATCCTATACCTGGACGATGATAATTGGATAAGGATGGCCTACATAGAACCCCTGCCCCCGGGCAGCGACGTTATGAGGGACCTGGTGAATGGCGTAAGGGAGCCGGCAAACATAGTAGAGGCCTACCAC
>JALWGG010000059.1:0-6219 GCA_027013765.1 Acidilobaceae archaeon | reverse complement strand
CTGTTAACCGATCCGCATATAGAGGAGATCGCCGTCAACGGGCCCGGAAGGGGCGTCTCAGTCATACATAGACACTACCCAGCCAGGTGGATTGGGGTGGATGTGGAGCTTGGAGAGGATGAGGCGGATAGCCTGGCAATCCAGCTGGCTAGGAAGGCTGGGAGGATGGTTAGCCTGGCAGTACCTATAGCGGAGGGCCTGACGGAGGAGGGGCACAGGGTCGCAGTAACATTCTCAAGGGAGGTGTCCAGGCATGGGAGCAGCTTCATAATCAGGAAGTACCCTGAGAAGCCAATGACCATCGCGGACATGATAGGATCCAGGATCCTAACACCCCTAATGGCGGCATATCTATGGATCCTCGTCGAGGCCCAGTCATTCCTAATAATCATAGGGAATATGGGGAGTGGGAAGACAACGCTCCTCCAGAGCCTTGCAGACCTGATACCACCATACCATAGGGTAGTGACAGTCGAGGATACACCAGAGCTCAGGCTCCAGAACCCACACTGGGATCCGTTGATAACCAGGCCAAGGCCCCCAGGGGAGGAGATAGAGGATATAGGGCTGGAGGACCTGCTACGCTTCTCCCTAAGGAGGAGGGCGGAGCATATAATAGTGGGGGAGGTCAGGGGCAGGGAGGCTAGGCTGCTTGCACAGGCGGCGGCGAGCGGGCACGGCTCCCTGACTACATTCCATGCCGATAGCCCGGAGGGGGCCATACTGAGGCTCCGCCTAGACCCCATAAACCTGCCTCCACTATTCCTGAGGATAGTTACAGGATTCATCCATATACGCCGCATCCCCGTATTCGGGGGGAGGGCTAAGAGGAGGATTGTGTCCATAACAGAGGTGTATGGAGACGACCTAATCACAGTCTTCAAATACAACCCTCTAGATGACAAGCACGAGCCAGATACGCCGGGCGAGGTCCTCAAGAGGAGCACGAGGATCCACGAGGCATGGAGCAAGCTAGGATTCCCCACAAGCAGCCTAGAGGAGGAGCTGGAGGATAGGGCATCACTCCTAGAATCAGCGGCAGGGCTGCCGCCGGAGGACGTCTACAGGAGGGTCTCCCTCTACTACCAGAAGAAGTATGGGGTGTCCATATAATGGATCTTGGAGAGGCCCCCGCGAGGCTGCAGGAGGCCCTCTACAGAGGCTACACGGGGCTGGTTACAAGGTATAAGTCCCTCCTGGCCCGTGTACTGGTTAGGGAGGACCTCCCGCCCAGCAGTTATAGGAGGGCTAGGAGGCTCATAGAAATCCTGTCCAGGATATTACTAGTAGCACCCATAATCGGGGCCCCACTATTACTATACAACCATGTAGCAGCTGTACTAGTACTCCTGGCACCCCTACTAGCGGTCCCAGCAAGCTACATCGCCGCGGGCATGTGGAGGAGTATAAGGGCATACGGGGTAGACCAGGAGGTCCCACTTCTACTAGCATACCTGCTACCCTACACCCACACACCTAGATACATTGCAGACCTGATCAAGGACCTGCCAGCAAGCGTATTCAAGCGGATGCAGGGGGAGGCTGAGAGGCTACAAGCGCTACTAGACGCGGGAGAGGACCCCCTAAGGGCCCTGAGGAGGCTAGCAGATACAACACCCTCCAAGAAGCTTAGCATGGTGCTGAAGGATTACATAGCGGCCCAGAGCCTAGGCGCCTCCAGGAGCCAGATCACGGTCTCCCTACTAAACCATGCACTATCAACGATAAGGGAGTACTGGAAGAGGTATACAGAGCTCGGCAACCTTGTATCAGAGGCGGTAGTGACCGCTATAATAGCAGTGTCTGCACTGACACCAGTGACAATACTAACAGGCCAGGGCTTGGGCCCCCTAGGGGTTATAGCTGTGCTAGCCCCCCTGACAGGGGCAGGAATACTATTAATGGCGAGGCCAGAAATGGGGGAGCCCAGGCCCCCCAGCTACATAACCATCATACTACTAGCAGCCCCCCTGGCAGCGTCGATACTCCTCTACACCAACAGGATACCGCCAGCAATCCTACTACTCGCAGCTGCCAGTATAGTAGGCGAGTACTGGTGGAGAAGGATCAGTAGGAGCATGGAACGTGGTATAAGGGGGCTAAGGATGGCTGGCGAAGCAGCGAAGTACCGGGGGGATTATGAGAAGCACCTAAAGGAGGCTGAGGGAGCGGCCAGCAAGCTAGTGGAGGCCCTGACATCGGCTGTGAGGATAGCGGGTAAGCTGGGTGCAAGCACCGCCATATCAACAATATCGAGCGTGCTTGAAGAGGTATCAACGGCAATAAAGTCAACCAGGATCCATGCACTAGTCCACAGCATACTGGCTATAGTAGCTATAGGGCTAGGCATATACACTGGCAGGCTCATAGAGGAAGCAGCCGCCTCCAGTGGGATAGCCCAGCAGGGTGTAGAGTGGGTCTACAGCGTGTTACGTGCATCCGCACCCCTAGCACCGCTACCAGCGGTGATCGTTTATAGGGGGAGAACCCCGTCCCTCATACCCAGCCTTGTATCGGCCATAATCCTACTACTCTTATGAGATCTCCTCCACAACCCTAGCCTCATAATACGTGACCCCGCCAACCCTATCCACTATGGCGAGTACAGGGATATACCCGTCCCCGGCAGCTAGCCTACTCCACTCCCCCAGCTCCTTGAAGGTGAACACGTCTCCCTCTTCAAGAATCAGGAATTCATACCTCCTGGAGCCCCACTCAACCCATAAGGTCCTCTCCCTGGCACCGTTCCTAGGCTTCCGCCCCCTCCTCCTAAGGTCTATGTAGACTATGAGGACCTGGATACTGACACCCGTAGCCATGGCTATATCCAAGGCACACCCCCACCCAGTGCCCCCATCAATCCTGATACCATCCATGATACACTGGTATGACGCCTCAAGCGGGTCTAGGACCCTATTCACGAGGTAGCCGTCTCTCTCAAGAGACCTGCAGAAAACCGGCTCCATACAGTTATCTACTACAACACTCCCACCGTCAATCCTTGCAACGGCCTTAACCATCAACCGCCACCATTAACCCATAGGCGGGTTGGAGGGTGTTAAAGGCATGAGTGGTGCAGAGAGGCTGATAATACATGTAAGGAATACAAGAGGCTACAAGCCAGCCGACGCCCAGCACATTAGGGAGTATATCAAGCGTGAGGCCCCAAACACGATTGGGGTTAATGTGAGGGTATCCACTAAGAGGATCGAGGTGGATGCAACCACCCCCAACCCCCGAGAGCTGATTGAAGCCCTGAGGAAGCTGGGAG
Organism: Acidilobaceae archaeon; assembly: GCA_027013765.1. Taxonomy (GTDB): domain Archaea; phylum Thermoproteota; class Thermoprotei_A; order Sulfolobales; family Acidilobaceae; genus S012-22. The sequence goes on along the minus strand of JALWGG010000059.1, from coordinate 2,948 downwards.
CCATCATAGACCGCGGCCCCAAGAACCTCCTAGAGCTACTGGGGGAGGAGAGGTACTGGGAGGCCCACGAGCTCCTTGAGGAGGAGTGGAGGAACACGGAACCCCCTGCCAGGGATAGGATAAAGGCCCTGATAAAGACGGTAGCCGCAATGGCTAAACTACAGGAGGGCTGGCCGGATAAGGCCCGCAGGATCCTCTCAACAATCAAGGCCAACGGGATCGATATAGAGTGCGTCGAGGGCGAGCTTGAGAAGGCATGGCAGGGTGTAAGGAGCGACATAATACCCTGCATAGACATAGGGTATATACTAGGTGTGGAGGGTGGCCAGGAAGCTACACATGCCCCCCGACATAAAGGTCCTGGAGGCAGCGGGGGCGATAGGGGATGGAAGGATAACTCTGAGGAGGACTGATAAGAGGATAATAGCATCGGTGCAATCCAGCATGGGCGATAGAACCTACAATGTAATAGTAGCACTCCCCCAGGACTCCTTCAACCAGGTACTCTATGCATACAGCGACGATAATGGGACAAGGTTCAGGGGATACATAGGCTACCCGATAATAGCAGTGCTAATGCTTGCAGGTCTCCTCCCACGCAATCCAAGGCTTGAGGAGGGCTTGAAGGGGATAAAATGGAAGGAGCTAAACGAGCGATTCAAGAAATATAACATCACAAAACAATACGTGTTGAAGGCCGCGTCCAGGGTGCTGCCTGAACACGAGGTGACAGGGTACATGAGGAGAGTGCTGGACTCGCTGAAGAGGATGACTATATACTATGACCCGAAGCTGGCCAGGACCAGCTAGACGACCCTATGAACCGTGATGCATTCAGGGGGTACACGCTCAACTATATAGACGCTCTTTCCAACCCTCCTAGGCCTCAACCCATACCTCTCCAGACACCTACTGGAAACCATTAACACGGCAACCCTTCTTCCATGCCTTCTCCCAGTCTCCACCGCATCACTTATATTATCGGTCAGATGCACGTAGACCCGCTTCATAGGCAATATGCCACGAGATAGTATACTGCTAAGGCTTTCGAGGGACGTTCCATGGTAGAGGACCTCGGGCGGCTCGCCCGGGAAAGGCTCCACCTCGACCCTGAAGCTATGCCCATACCTAGCCCTAACCCTGCCACCCCTAAGCTCGAACCTCCCCTTAGGGTCATGGATTATAATTCCCACGACATGCCACTCCCTAACCCATGGGAAGTCCCGTCTCAACGCGTTAACCAGCTCATCCAGGCTAGCCCACCCACCTTCATCCAGTGATATACCATACCTCCACGGGTCATGCCTTAGGATAAGGGTCATCCTCTTACTCAACCTAACCCTACTCCCTGGATCCAGGTGTTCTACAACACCACCCCTACACAGGCCTGGATCCTCCACTATCCTGCCATCACTGCATAAGGCTAGACCCCTAGCAGCGCTCCCCAAAGCCGACCCTAGCTATATAACTTGCACAACCACAAGGAATATATCAAGGGTGCCGGGTTTGGCTCACGAGGACTATACAAGGGATCCAGGGATAGTGAAGAAGATGGCATCCCTCCTCATGCAGGGTGCCGCAATGCTCCAGGAAACCTGCCCCCTGGACGGGCTTCCCCTCTTCAGGATGAGGAACGGTGATATAGTCTGCCCGGTCCACGGCAAGGTTGTAATAGTCTCCAGCGAGGCGGAGGCTAGGGAGGTGGAGGTGGATGAGGTCCTCAGGGCGCTTGAACATAGTATAGTGCTGAGGCTTAGGGGCGAGGACCTCCAGGACCCCGATAGGGTTGAGAAGCTGCTAAGAATTGTAAAGATTATTGAGGAGGTGAAGCTACTTAGAAAGCAGCAGGAGGAGCATAAGTCCGGGGGATCCGGGGAAGGGCCGGGATAGCCCCTATACGCCTGGAGGTATGACGGTATGGGGGATAGGGATTATACATGCAGTAGAGCATGCATAGAATATATGGGTAAGACCAGGATCCTCGGGATCGACATAACTATAAACGAGTCCTGGACCCCTGGAGGCTTTAAACCCGTGATAAGCCTACTCGTCAAGAGCCTTAGCATGCCGAGCATAGATGAGGTACCCATTATACAATCAATACTAGACTCGATAGCAGAGAAGCACAGGATAAATATCTATGAGTATGAACCACTATCAGGATCAACTCAAAGAGCTGATAGACTCGTTAGACTCATAGAATCCTCCCTAGCATCAGGCTGGGGCCTCTCAGTAGTGGTGCCCAGCCTCTTCCCGGTTGCACTGGTGTCGAGGCTACAGCAACGCTATATCGAGACCCTTGAAAATGGGCTGCTAGCAGAGGTCGGCGTGACATACAGCAACCACCTCTACCTCCCGGAGTCGGGTGAGATAGAGATCGTGGCGAAGGCCAACAGTATGGCAAGTTATGAGAGGGTTGAGTGGCTCAAGATGAAGGCTGAAGAGGAGGGGATCAAGGTTACTGGTGTAAGGCACCTGGAGAATAACAATGAGATCTTGAAATATGTCACCAGGCATGGAATAGAGACCATATATAAGAGTGTTCCCGTAACTAAGCTGGCATCAATGATCATAATCCTTGCCAGGTGCCTGGGCCTGGAGGGGTTGAAGATTGTAGAGAAGCAGGATACATCCCACCACCTACTATACCTTATAGGAGTTGAAGATGCAGAGGCCGATAACGTGTTAAAGAGGATTAAGAGGATGGAGGGCCTCCCCCTATCATCAATATGGGGGGAACTGGTGAGGAGTCAGGTGGAGCGTGGATGCTCTAACATGATGTCAGGCTTGGTAAAGCTGGCCTAGTCCTCAAGGTCTGGCTCCTCGACTATCCTCTTCCCAGTGACGACCTGGTCTATACTATGTATTACACAGCCAAGTTCTTCAAGCTTCCTCTCAACCTCGTCGAAGTCTATATCTGAGCCTTCAAGCGTTATACTCAATGTAAT
>JALWGG010000058.1:340-5119 GCA_027013765.1 Acidilobaceae archaeon | reverse complement strand
CCCACGACACTGCTCGGGACGGTCTTGGCTGCTATAGCCCAGTATATGAATCCTAGGATTGATAGTATCAGGTTTGCCCCGTAGATGTATATGCTCTCCCTAGCTACTATCCTGATCTCCCTTGACCCGCCGGTATCCTGCATGCCAGCTCCTAGTCCCTCCTGGCCAGCGTGTAGACTGCTAGTGCGGCTGCGAATCCTGATATGAATGCTGGTATCGTTATCGAGGTGTATGCCCTGTTAAGCTCTATGTAGCCCTGGCCCTTGACGGGTATGTAGACCTTCTCAAGCCTCAGATCGATCACCGCGGACTGGTTGCCCAGGCTGCTCGTTATTGTTAGCCTGGATAGTATGCCTGTATCCGGGTTTATTGATAGGCCTGTGAAGCTCTTAATCGTTGACCCACCGACCCCCTGCTGGCTGGTTGAAGCGTATGTGAGCGTGTTCCAGAGGGCGCTGTCGGGGGCCGCTCCAAAGGATACGTGTTCTCCCTGGATTCTTAGGGCTAGGAGGGACTCCTCGGGTATTATGTATATGAATTGCCTTGGATCCAGTGTCCCGGGCATTGTTAGGGTGTGTGGGTAGAGTAGCCCCGTGTTTAGGAGGAGCGTTGATAAGCTCTGGTTGCCCTCCACCCTCTTGATGGGTGTGTAGACGGGGATCCCGCCCTCGCATGGTGACCCTGTGACCGAAACCTGGTAGACCACGTGGGCCCTGGAGTCGCCCCCGCTTATGAGCCTAATATCCGCGCTATACTCTAGGATTACCCCTTCAGGGTTTATCTTGTAGGTCCTCCCGTCGCATGATAGTGGTTCTAGCAGGGAGTCTATAGTCCTGGTGGTCTCCATGTACATGTAGCCTGCTATAAGGCTTATCACTATGTATACAGCCGCAACGGCAAGCCTTAGGCTCAACCCGATCAATCCCCGTGGATTGTATGCCCTGCCAGCATTTAAGGGTTCAAGGACCCCTTGTTTAGGGTGTTAGCTTCACGGGGTTCAGAGTCATTAGTGATAGGATTACTATGAATACTGCGAGGTTAACTATGCTCGCTGCGAGCTCGCCCCTCCTGCCAGCAACCCTCTGGAGCGCGTCCCTCAATGCGTGTCCACCATCACTCAGCAGCATTCCCCCGGGTAGTGGTATTGCTAGTGGGGCGGCGTTGATTAGGGCTAGCATGAAGTTGAAGAACATTGTAGAGTGCAGGGTTACCCCCAGTGCCTGGGGCCTGTAGGCCTGTATTATGGTGATACCAATCTTATCCGTCCCGTTGGGCTTCACCACCGTGATAGTCTCCATCGAGCCCTTATACTCCACCTTCAATGTTACTGATGCACTTGTATTGGGGTTCGTGATGCCTGCCTCCTGGAAAACCCTCGCCAGGTCCCCAAGGGTCTTCACCCTGACCCCGTTGGCCTCAACTATGACCATGCCCTGCCTCAGTCCAGCCTGGAATGCTGGAGAGCCCTCCTCAACCTTGTAGAGTGCCACGCCATATGCTATGCTTGGTAGTAGCAGTGACATAGCGAGGCTTAGGATGAGGAATATGGCCATGTTCGCCGTGACTCCTGCTGCGTAGACGCTTAGCCTACTCTTCAACGGGGCCCTCTTCAGCTCCTCCTCATCAGGCTCGACGAACGCGGCTGGGAAGAATAGTATGAATGCGAGCCCCGCATCCTTGACCCTCAAACCCTCTGCCCGGGCTATGTATGCATGGGCCATTTCATGGAATAGAGCGGCTATGCCTATACCAATGAATACGTAGACCAGGTCGCTCCACGGGATTGTCACCCCTGGTATGAGTGGAGTAACCCCCGCCTCCGAGGGGCTTATGCCGGGGACCCTAAAGCCTAGGTATCTGACGGCGAACATGACACCTATGATCCTGAAGAACTCCACTGCCAGGTATGCCATAACGAATATTCCTATGACCCCGAACACCCTATACATTCTAGTGGATAGCCTGCCCTCCTCCATGGGGTCCAGGGATATGCCAGCCCTGATTATCAATGCAAAGGGCAGCACCTGGACCCTATCACCACTCCGCCCCCTAAACACTATATACACTACAATCCAGAACACCAGTATCCCGAGCAGCGTCAGCCAGATCCCAGACAACAGCCCAAACCCCTCCCGGGGTCACTATGACGCGGGAGGGGAATTATAATTAGGATGCCAGGCACCCATAGGTCCATGACTGGTGGATTAGTCTGGTTGCTTGATGTAGAAGCGTAGGGGGAGCTCTAGGTCCTCCCTAACACCTATCCTCCCGCCCTTCAGTATGCTACTCGGCCTGTACCCATCATCCAGCACCTGTAGGGGCGACCCCGGGTCATAGACTGGGAGGGAGTCCATACTCCTGTCTATACCCATATACCTTGTAAGCCTCCCGGGCCCCTTGATAACTCCTCCAGGTCCCAGCAGGGTGCAGGACCTCAGCAATACTGCTCCAGCCATCCAGTCCGGGTGGGCCACTATGTTTAAGAGCCACTGCCTATGCATCCCGTATACAAGGCTTAGCCCCGGAGGCCCGTGGAGTGCTCTGGCAATCCTCCCCCTACTCCCCCTCCGCGCCCTACTAGCGGGATCGCATGGGCCGAAGTATGCCTCGACCTCGATTATCCTACACATCCTATCGTGGACCCTGAGTATCTTGCCCAGCAACTCGACTCCAACCACGTCGGCAGGCCTATTGTAGAAATCCCTCTGCACGATCTCCAACCCTAGAACACCCCACCGCCCTCCTGGAGGGCTTGGAGGGGTCATATGTAAATTATTATATCCTACCAGCGTGTAGAGCCTGCTTCGCTGTCTGGATGCGCCGGGTTGTTTGCCTTCTTGAACGTGTTCTCATAGATGTCTTCTTATTCTATTTAATGTTATAGTATATTGAGGCCGTATATATGCGTGGATTGTTTTAGGTTTTCCCATGGTTTATGTTTGTGCAATGCTTGTTTACCTGGATCATTTATCTTTTATATGTGTGAATATTTTACACTTGTAGAATGTTAGTATATGAGGATAATAAGGATAACCCTACATTAGTATAATGCGGAGTTTAGAATGAGGGAGGAGCCAACACCCCTAGAGAGGCTTAAGAGGAAGCTTACAATAGAGAATCTATGGCTATACATTATAGCATCCCTGATAAACAATGGACCAACATATGCGTATGACATAAAGAGGAGGATTAATGACGAGTTTAAGATTAAGCCAGCCACCATAACGGTATACACTGTTATATACAAGCTTGAGAGGGAGAATCTACTGGAGAGGATGAGTGACGGGACATATAGAGTTACCGAGAAGGGGATGCAGGCATACAGGGACGCAGTAAACTTCATTAGAAGCATCCTGGACAAGCTACCGGGATAGTATGCTTGACGGTGTATCACTTATCACACCATCAACACCCATAGATGCAAGCCTAGCCGCTGTCTGAGGATTGTTCACGGTCCATGCATACACTGTGAGGCCGAGGCTATGCATTTCATCCACAAGCATCTTATTTATAACCGTATATTTTAGGGAGGCTCCAGTAAAGCCCTGCCTATACACGTAGCCAGCAGTATCCACAAGCCTCTCCCCTATGGACGGGAAGGTCCTCGCCCCACCTCTGCTCCCCAGTAGCTTAAGGTAGACATGGTCCGAGGAGGAGTATTCTGTAGCACCAGCGAACCCTGCATTCTCAACAGCGTCTAAAAGCATATCCATATCAACCTCAGACTTAACATCGAGCAAGACACCCTTAACCCAGTCCAGCCTCTCCAGCCACTCCTCAAGACTACTAGGCCTCATAATAGGATCCCTATAAAACAACTTATAGTCTATATACGCGAATACCCTGCCAATAGGAGTAGCCCTCCTAACCTCACTAGGCCCATGAAGCACCAGAGGCTCCCCACCATTACCGGGGCTGACATCAACCTCAACATACTCAACACCCTGGAGCTTGTACAACAACAAGATCCTAAGACTATTAGCCCTATGACCTATAACCCTCAACACACCCACAACAACCAACCCCCACAAGACACTATTAAAACAAGGGAAACCCAACCAGATAATATAGAAATTTCCCAGCCTAGTTTGGGATGTTTTTATGTTTTTTGGTTGGTGAGGTGGATTGAAGGGTTGGTGTTTTTCTTGGTTTGTTGTTCGTTTTCTTTTGCCTGCCTTCCGGGTTTCCCAGGCTAGGATGGGAGTATATACGTGCTATGATAGTTACACTTATTAGCTCTGAACATCACTCCCTTCATTAGACCCTAAAGAATCTAGAATAGAATTGAACCCCCAGAAAGGGGGAATAGAAAACACAAAAATCTATGATAGAGGGGAATACCACAAAAACAATGCAGAATCTAACGAATAGATTTGAAAGGTAAAATTCCACATACTCTAACAACACATACATGCAATAGAATCTAACGAATAGATTTGAAAGGCGTCTCTATGTTTATCGGTATTGGGGTTTCTGGGTATGCCCGCATGAATCTAACGAATAGATTTGAAAGTATATCAGTATGAAGACCTTAGCCACTATGCCTATAATGAATCTAACGAATAGATTTGAAAGCAATGTTAATTGACATTGTTTTAGGGACAATAAACACGAGAATCTAACGAATAGATTTGAAAGTGTGGAAGGTCGGGGTCCTGGGGGCTCTAGCCCTGGTCCCGCTGAATCTAACGAATAGATTTGAAAGATACGATCAGCATACCCGATAATCGCCACAGGATACGTGCATGGGAATCTAACGAATAGATTTGAAAGTGGATG
>JALWGG010000058.1:0-330 GCA_027013765.1 Acidilobaceae archaeon | reverse complement strand
CCTGTAACACGTTGAATCTAACGAATAGATTTGAAAGAAAACAGTACTTGAAACATGTAAAAGAACATGTCAGTTGTATAGACGGGAATCTAACGAATAGATTTGAAAGGCTAGCGATAAAGAATATTATGGATACATGTTTTACGTATATGATGAATCTAACGAATAGATTTGAAAGATAACACAGGGAACATACACGTGGACGATAGAAGCATGAATCTAACGAATAGATTTGAAAGGCCTTAGTGTTGCATGTTCGCATTCACCAGCATCTAGTGCATTTCGAATCTAACGAATAGATTTGAAAGTGGCTTTATTAGTAGTGGCATT
>JALWGG010000057.1 GCA_027013765.1 Acidilobaceae archaeon | reverse complement strand
TACAAGAACAAACCCCTACAAGAACTAGCATAACCAAACCAACAAAGAACACCACCCAGACAACGCCACAACCCTGAAAGACTTAATAGCCATAGCAACCGCATACCATGAATGGACGGGGCACAGGCCCCCCAAGGGCCCGTCGTCTAGCCTGGTCAGGACGCCGCCCTCACACGGCGGAGGTCCGGGGTTCAAATCCCCGCGGGCCCACCAAGCAAACACCGCACCAATTCCGTGGCATTACCTAATAAGGCTAAGTTGATTACCCTCTATAGCAATAGTACTATCCGGTGCTTTGGAGGTGTCCGAGATAGAGGGTATTGTTAAGGGTGGCGTGATTATTCCACTTAAACCTTTGACAGAGCTTGAGGGTAAGAAGGTAAAATTAAAGATAATAGAAGTTGAGGGCGTTGATGCTGAGAAGCTCTATTCTTATCTTAGGCTTTTAAGGGAGGGTGAAGATGCCGAAGAACTCTTCGAAATATAAGCAAGGAGATATAGTTGTCCTAGAGCTACCCTTCACAGACTTACTAGGCTCTAAACTAAGACCAGTCTTGGTATTAAATGCGATAAACTTAGGCGATGATGTGATAGTGGCAAAGATAACTGGCTCTCCTGGCCTACATAGGATACCGATAACACAATTAGACTTAGCTATGGGCCGTTTAAAGAGGGAGCCGAGTTATATAGACTGTTCAAGTATTTTTACGGTGGAGAAGAAGCTAGTTATGAAGGTCGTCGGCAGGCTTGCTGAGGAAGCTTTACTTAAGGTTAAGGAGGAATTAAGTAATATTTTTAGCTTAAAGTAAAGAATCTTCTAACTACTGGGGTAAAGCACTTCATCTAGTAATCACGCATATTGCATGGGTCCGGGGTTCAAATCCCCACGAGTCCACCACTCCTGATATCTCCATGTGCTTCAAATATCTGGGCTTTGAGTAAAGGATATGAGGAGGCGTTCCCTATCATAAGTTTGGGATGCGGAGTTGTCGGAGACTATTAGGGTGAAGAAGAGTATATATGATATCTTGGTTAGAATTGCAAGAGAGCAGGGCACGTCCACACCAGAGAAAGTCTTAGAAGAGCTAGTTCTCGAAAAAGCTGGTATTCCCAGAGACATGTTTGGTATCGACAGGGGCAGGGTTAAGCCATACACAGAGGAGGATAGGATGGAGGATAGGGGATAAGCGATTTGCCTATATATGATACATATGCGTGGATTGAGTATTTTAGAGGTAGCGAGAAGGGCGCTATCGTGAAGCGGCTTCTAGAATCCCAGGATGGGTGTACTCCATCGATAGTCCTAGCTGAAGTAGCTAGGAAGTATAGGAGAGAAGGTTTCAATGAGGACGATATCCTAAAGAGGTTACTGTTTATTGTTGGCAAGACGGAAGTAGTGACAATCGATATAGAGATATCGCTGAAAGCCTCCGAAATATATCTGGAATTATTAGAGCTATCTAAAAAGCTGGGGTTAAGGACACCTAGCCTAGCTGATGCAATAGTATATTCTATTGCAATGCTAAAGCAAGACAAACTAGTCACTGGAGATAAGTTATTTAGAAATATGGAAAATGTTATTTATATTGGAGATTAGAAATAGAAGCCACATATTCCTCGTATAAATTAGTTGGACCTGCTAGCGCCATGCATATCTGGTGATTGGTGATATCGGCTTGGATATCTTTGCATGTTATTCTTTTTAGACGACATGCATATTGTTGGCATATAGTGTTGAATATGGTTGTATTTTTGTATGGTGGAGGTCGGGGGTTCAAATCCCCGCGGGCCCACTAATAGACATTGGCATAAAGGGTTAAGAGCCTCAACTATCGTTTACCTTATGAGGAGGGAGTCTGTTATTGACTGTAGGTAAAGAGGAGCTATTATATAGAGAGCTACGTGAGTTAAGGAGTATACTAGAGCGTATTGAGGCCTTATTAGAAGAGCGACTTATTGGCATCGAAGAGCCTTTATCGGACGAGGTTGAAGCGATCAAAGAATATGAGATTGACAAAAAGAGAGGAAAAGTAGAGCTTGTTGATTTAGAGGACGTCCTTAGGGGGCTAAAATGACTAGGTATGACATTAGTCTTACTAAAAAGGCTTTAAAGCAACTCAGCGAGCTTGACGAGCCCTTTAAAGGTAGGATTCTTGAAGCCTTAGTTATTCTGCGAGACTATGGCTTCTCCGGAAGGCTTGACATTAAGAAGCTGCGTGGTTTCAGGAGCCATTATAGGATTCGCATAGGCGAGTATAGAGTTCTTTTTGAACTAGAAAAGCCTAACAAAATAATAGTATATGCAATACTTCCTAGAAAGAAGGCTTATAAGAAATAAATATGGTTATCGTTGTGAAACTTTTTCTTTATGCATATCTGGTGATTTGTGATATCGGCTTGGATATTCTTGTTGCTGTTATTTTTGGATTACATGCATATCATTAATATGCATTCTGCATGTGATTGTGTTTTATAATGGCTGGTTTCTTTGGGATTTAAATCCCTGTGAACTTACCACTAAACATTGACTCCTAATTCATGTTTTCCCTTGTTGGTTGCTTGTGATGGTGGAAGATTAGGTCACAAGTACTCGGCTATTGTTTATATGTGAATTTTTTAGTTGTGGGTTTGTGTTTTGTTTATTGGTTTTGGCATTCTTTTATGTTTAGGTTGTGTTCTTTTGCTAGTTGTTGGGCTTTTCTTAGTATGCTTGCCCGCGCGTATCCGTGGGTTTTGCATGCCTGTGCTAGGTGTTTTCTAGCCTCCCCAGTCTCCCCTAGGGTTAGGTATAGTCTTGCTGTTAGTAGGTTGAATCTGGGTTCTAGGATGTGGTATCCTGTCCTCTTGCACTCGTTGAGCATTTTTAGTGAGTGGTTTAGCGCCTCTTTTATCCTTCCTTCCAGTTCTAGGATCCTTGCCTTGTAGTATTCTATGTCTAGGCTTCTGAAGCCTGTTAGGGGTTTGAAGGTCTTCTCATACTCCTGGATGGCCTCGGATAGCTTCTCCCTGTCCCCCGCCTCGCTGTATGCCTCCATTAGGGTTAGGTGTATGGCGAAGTATAGTATGTCTAGCCCCAGCTCCTTTGAGGCCTTCAGCGCCTTCTCCAGGGTTCTGATCGCCTCCTCTACTTCACCTGTCTGAGCTAGTAGGTTTGACAGGTGGGTCATCGACATTATTATGTAGAACTCGTCTCCTATCCTCCTAGCCATGTCTAGCTCCCGCCTAGTATATTCCAGCGCCTCCTCCATCCTCCCCAGGCTCGCCAGTATCTTTACCTTGTTTACGTATACCAAGTATAATAGCCTCTGCTCGTTTAGCTTCTCAACGATCCTGTAGGCCCTCTCTATCGCGTTGAGTGCATCCATGGTCCTGCCAGCATCGTCCAGCAGGAATGCCTGCTCCACTAGGCCTATGGCTAGCGCCTCGGTGTCTCCAAGGTCCTCGGCCAGCCTTATGGCATCCTCTACCAGGGCTAGGGAGTAGGTAGTGTCCCCTCCGAGCCTGTACTCGAACCTTGCCCTATCAATCAGCACGTATGGGAGTAGGCTTGAATCCCTAAGGCTTGAATGCAGCTCCCTCAACACCTCCAGGTATGACCTTGCATGGGGCCAGACATTGTAGTCGTCCACTTTAAGCCTCCTGGCAACGATCCTGGCAGCCTCCTCGGGCCTCCCAGCCTTTAGATAGTACTTCATAGCCTTGATCCTCTCCCGCCACCCCCTCTCCTCAAGTATCCTTGCAGCCCTTAGGTAGAGCCTGGCCTTTGCCGGCGTTGGTATTAGGCTCCTGATCGAGTCGTGCACCCTGTACATTCCCATACTCCTCTCAATGAAGCCCTTATTGCATAGCTTCGACACTACTGGCAGCGGGTCTCTCAGGCCTAGGACCTGGGAGATCGTCTCCAGGTCTAGGGGCTCGTCGAATACCGCCAGGTCTGAGAGGACCCTAAGCTCCCCCTCGCTGAGGCTGCTCAATACATCGCTCCATAGGTAGTCTAGGGCCTTGTCTAGGCCCCTGCGTATGGCTAGTATTAGTAGTAGTGGGTGCCCCCCCGTGGAGTTGTAGAGCCTCTCCAGGTAGCCCCTATCTGGGGGCTCGCCCCTGATCTTCTCAACGAGCTCCTCGACCTCGCTCTTGTCCAGGCCCCTTAATGGGATCTCGCATACACCCTCCTCGTGGAGGGGGATCCCGCGGGGCCTTGTGCGGGAGATTATTATCAGCTTGTACCCGTCGGTCGAGGAGGCCATGTAGGTCCTCACTAGCTCCCCGATCGCCCCCTGCTCGACCTTGTGGTAGTTGTCCAGCACAATGATGCTCCCGGTCTTGGATAGGAGGCCTAGGGCCACGTTTATGATGCCTGGTATGGGTGCCGCCATCTTCAGTGCATCCAGCATCCCCTTCTCCCCGAGGCTTGCCAGGTAGAATGCAAGCCTCCATAGCAGGTAGTCTAGCGTGTCTATCTCGCTGAAGTCATGCCAGAAGACGTTTGTATACGGTGATAATGCGGTTGCCACGAGGCTTGTCTTCCCTATACCACCGATACCCCATACCATGCATATCCTGTAGTCGAGGCTCCTGAGAGTCTCAACCTCCACGCCCCTCCCGACGAATACCCGCGGTACTGGGATCCCCCTAACGACTACAGGGTCCGCCTCTACAATTATCCTCTCCTCCCCGCCTCCGCCCGTCTTCTCCAGTATTATGCCCCCGCTGCTGGGCTCTATCTTGATCCTACTGAAGGTTAGCTCATATACCCTGATATTCCTCTCCTCCACGCGCCTCCACACGCCCCTGACTAGGCCCAGCCTCTCAAGGGTCTTGAGCCTCCTAGAGACGTCGGTCTCGTCCCTGCCGAGTAGCCTGGCGATCTCCCTTGTATATGAGGGCCTCAGGGATAGGAGCATTAGTATCTCAAGGTTTGCAGGATTCGCCAGTGCCTTCAGGATCCTCTCCATTTCAGCCCTGCCAGGCTCTATATGCAATAATATGCACCTTCACGTCTACACGGGCGAATCTACATACATGTAGATGGCGGCAGGGCATTAAATAGCTATTAGTAGGCCTGGGCATGGGTACACAGTGTATATGCCTGGTATTTCAACTGTATCTTGCCTGTACCAGGGGACTCTTATACTTAATAT
>JALWGG010000056.1 GCA_027013765.1 Acidilobaceae archaeon | reverse complement strand
GTATCCAGGTATAGCGAGGTCAGGACGGGGCCGGGTAGGAGCGTTATAGTGGAGGTGGACCCGGGGACCTACTACACCATCAACGGCCCCCACCGTGGTGTTGGAGACTACCTGGTGATCGTGGACCCCAAGACCCTGCACGGGGTCCTAGTCAGGGTCTCCAGCGTTACAAGGATCGATGAAGTCGCGGGGCTGGGCGTGGACCCGCCCCTGAGCCTCTATGACCCTAGACCCGATCCCCAGGCGCTCCTAACACTCACATTCCTTGAGGTAGAGCCTATACTAGAGGCTCCACTAGAGGGAGGGGACCCTGTACCGGCCACGACTTCCCTTGAGCCTCAGAGTCCCGTTATAGACCCTGAGCCGGGCCTCCTAGAGAGGCTATTATCGCTGCCGGGTGATGGGGTGCTTCTAGGCTCCCTCGCATCCCCTGGGGGGCTCGTTAAGGGTGGCTTGATAAGGGTTAGTATCCCCATCAAGGCCCTCCTCCAGCATACACTCATCATAGGCACTACTGGGAGCGGTAAGACTACGCTGATGAAGAATATGGCTGCCTCAATGTATAGCCTCGGCAAGCCGCCGATCCTAGTAGTCCTAGACTTAAACCAGGACTTCATTCAGCTGCCCATACCTCCCTTATCGAGTCCTGGGGACGACCCGGTGTATAGGAGTGTTTACCGGGGGGTTAAGCCCCCGGAGAGGGTCATAGTGCTGGCACCCGTAACCCTGGATATGGTTAGGAGCGTCTATGGGGAGCCTTCCAGGCTTGAGGACCTGGCTCTAGGCCTGGCAATGGAGCATTACAGGGAGTCCATCAAGCCCCTTACAGGAGACGATCCGGAGTGGAGCGTCGTCAGCGTTGCGGGGGTGCCGGTGGCGCGTGGAGGGAGGATCGCGTTTATACCCTACGCGATAAACACCATGGAGATGCATACGGATAGCCTATACACACTCCTCCCAGGCCTCACAAGCCTATCCAGGGAGACCCTTAGGAGGATAAGGGAGAGGTTCAGGAGGGAGCGCGGCGTCTACCCACCCCTACAGGTGCTATACGCCGCCCTACTCCAATACTCCTCCAGGAGGGGTGAGGCGTGGGAGGCCGAGGAGGAGGCCATCGAGGTGGTGGCCCCCTACATACTGTCCCCCACGGATGCAGAGGCGACCGTGACAACATTCAAGGTTGAAGGGCTGGGCTCCCCACTGATAGATGCCGTGCAGGAGGTCCTAGAGATACTTAGGAGGGTGAGGCCGCACATGGGGAGCATAGAGGCCTTGTACAGGAGGATAGGCGCAATCCTAGACTCGGGGATAGCCGATATACTAGTAGCAACATCAACCGGGGGGATAGGGAATACCCTGAAACCGGTCCCAGAGCCTCCATGGGAGGTTGTGGGGGATGTTGCATCAAGGGTTGGAGGACCTATAGTGGCGGACCTGGGATGGGCTGCATACAGGGGGCTAGGGGGCCTAGAAGGGCCTAGGCTGGCAGCGTATAGGATGCTTGAAGGCCTGATCTCCTGGAGGCAGAGGCTATGGGCATCTAGAGCCAGGGAGGGAATGCAGCCCGTCATAGTATACATAGATGAGGCGCACCAGTTCTTCCCGCAGGAGAGGGGTGCAAGGGAGGAGCAGGAGGCTAGCAGGCATATAGCATCCATGATAGCCAGGAT
>JALWGG010000055.1 GCA_027013765.1 Acidilobaceae archaeon | reverse complement strand
GCCACCCAGCGGGTAGGAGGGACCTAGTACCGCCACTAGCCAGGGGGAGCCTTGCGGCAGGCGCGGATGGGATAATGATAGAGGCCCACCCCAACCCGGACAAGGCGTTGAGCGACTCAAAGCAGCAGCTAGACCTGGAGTCCCTAACCGTCCTAGTCAGGGGCCTTGTAGAGGCTGGCCTGCTTTGAAGGTCCTCGACGAGGTAATCAGCGAAGAGTACAGGTATAGGGTTGTGATAGGGAGGGGCGTGTTTGGAAAGCTGGGAGAGCTCCTGGAGTGGAGCCCGTCGAGGACCTTGATAGTCTATGACGTGAACGCTCCGAGCTGGGGTGTCGAGGAGCTAAGCGGCTCTATACCAGGGGCTACAGTGCTGGGCGTCGAGGGGGGCGAGGGCTTTAAGACCCTTGAGAGCGTGTTGAGCCTTGTATCGAGGATGACCAGCCTGGGCATGGATAGGTCCTCCCTGGTTATAGCCTATGGCGGTGGAAGCGTCTCCGACACGGTCGGCTTCGCAGCCTCAATATATATGAGGGGGCTCCCATGGGCGGTGGCCCCGACGACTATGCTTGGGATGGTCGATGCCTCTGTAGGGGGGAAGACGGGCGTTAATTATGGGGGTAAGAACATCATCGGCTCCTTCCACCACCCCCGCCTAGTACTTGTGGATACAAGGGTCCTGGACACTCTCCCGGATGACGAGTATAGGAGGGGGCTGGCGGAGGTGGTGAAGCACGCAGTCATAGCCGGTGAAGGGCTCCTGGCATGGATAGAGGATAACATCGACGGGATCTCATCCAGACGGCTGGCAGAGGACCTCATATCCATGAGCCTAGGAGTTAAGCTAGATATAGTCTCAAGGGACCCCAGGGAGGAGAGGGGGGTGAGGGAGGTCCTCAACCTAGGCCATACAGTCGCCCACGCACTTGAGAGGGCCTCGGGATACAGGATCCCCCATGGAGACGCTGTTAGCATAGGGCTTGTAGCCGAGCTTAGGTCCTCGGAGAAGCTAGCAGGCCTGGATCCTGGTGTGAGGGCTAGGGTGACGGAGGTCCTCAGGAGGCTCGGCCTGCCAGTAAGCCTACCCATACCCCTAGAGGAGCTCGCAGAACACATAAGGCTGGATAAGAAGAGGAGGGGGGACAAGATCATATACCCCCTAGTATATGGCCCCGGTAAGGTGGAGGCCAGACCCCTACCCCTAGATGCTGTATTGGAGGCGTTGAAGGGTGGATGAAAGGGACCCGATGGATATGATATGCTGCACGGTAGCTGCTACAAGGTACAGCCAGTTGGGGGCTAGGATAGAGAGGGCAGGTTGTAGGATCGTGGAGGTGAGGCTGGACCTCGTGCCAGGAGGCCTGTCAAGCCCAAGGGCGTATATAGAGGAGGCGTCATCCACCGGCGCCCGGGTCCTGGCCACGCTGAGGTCCTCGGAGGAGGGGGGCGGGTACAGTGGGCCGGTGGGTGATAAGATAAGCCTACTATTAAAGGCCCTGGAGTGGGGTGCGTGGATGATAGATGTAGAGTACAGGTTCCCCGGGGTGGATGAGGTCCTCGCATCAGCCCCAGGCAGGGTACTGTTATCGGCCCACTACAACTTCGCCCCGGAGCCAGAGCTTGTATACGCGGTGCTTGGGGAGATGATTAGGGATGGAGCAGGCATAGCCAAGCT
>JALWGG010000054.1 GCA_027013765.1 Acidilobaceae archaeon | reverse complement strand
CCTAGGCCTAGGTACTCTGCTAGGCCTAGGAGCCTGCTGGCTGCCCATTTTATTCCTTGGTCTAGTACTGCTAGTCTTATGTATCCTGTGACTCCCCTTATCTTGAGCTCTCTGTCATTTTCGTCTTTCCCGTATAGTGCTGTTTCTGGCTTGAGCTTGTAGTCGGTCTCTGCTATTAGTATGTCGGCGATCCTGCCCAGGTAGTAGTGTAGGATCGTGTCTTCGCGTATATCGTTGACTATGCCGAGCCATTGTCTTAGTGCTTGTGCTAGGAGGTAGCCGGGGGTTGGGAGGAGCCTGTACATCTCTTGGGCCCTGTAGAGGTGTTTCCCGATCCTGGAGTCTATTGGCACGGGGGGCATCATTATCTTGCTTGAGATCGTCATTGGTGTCATGATCCTGATCGTTACTGTATCATAGTTTTCGGTGCCAAGCGCGTCGAGCCTTATTAGGCTAGCTTCTATGGGGCTCACTAGGATCCTACCATATCCTATGTCGACCTCGCCTTGGTTGCAGGTGGGTAGGAGGGGTTTTAGGCTGTATGCGGCTACCTCCATGTATAGGGGTCTAGACCTCCCCAGTATTAGGGGCTTCCCACCGTCACCCCTCTTATAGACGGGCCTGCCAAGGCTATCCTTCAATACCTTGAAGGTTACTGGCTTAAACTTGGTCCTACTCTGGTATAGCTTCCATATAGTGCCTAGGCACTCCATCTTGGATGCGATAGCCTTAGTAGTCCTCCCAGTGAAGGGGGGGAGGATCACGTCTCCCCCGATCGGCTCGATCCTGAAGATGAATTTTGCAAGGTATCCTGGGCCTGATAAGGTCTTAGATAGTAGTCTAGCCACTGCACGCCTCCCTCCACTCCTCCAACACGCCCCTTACAGGCTCGATTAACTCCTCCAGTGGCTCCCTAACTGTCTTCTCTAGTAGCTGGCGTGCCTCTAGCTCTGATATCCAGCTTCTGGCATAAGCCTTGTCTGGCTCCTTGCATTCTCCGCTGCTGCAGCGCTCTCTCCAGGCTACTAGTATATCGCTCACGATCAATGCTCCTGTTAGGACCTGTATGGAGGGGAGTAGCCAGTTGCCCGGCCTTGCTCCCCCGGGTTGTGGCATATGGCGGCCCATATAGTTTATAATCCATCTGGACTGTGTTAATTGTATCGTGTCTCCTATCCTACGTTGGTCTCCACCCCTCACCATGCCGAGCTCCTCCAACAACCCCTTAAGTCCACCCGGCAGGGCCATCGCTATCCTATCCCGGGTTGCCCCTGATACCGCTTCTCTAAGCCTACTCCTACTCCACCTACACTCTCCACGGTCCAGGTCGTCAGGGTGCCTGCAATACATTGCAGAGTGGTGCCTTGCTATGACAGCTGCTGTAAGGTGGAGGCTTAAGGCACAGTCCCCGCCTCCACTACCATATGCATCTAGGGCTTGTAGGTCAACTAGGTGGGCCGACACATGCTCGTGCAATGGGTAGCTGGCATATCCTGACCCTGCAGGGAGTGTGTATGCCGCTGATGCCTTCCCTATATCATGGAGTAGTGCGGCTAGCGTGAGTATCATGACGCTAGCCCGCTGCCCAGGGGTCCTTATAGCCCTATTCAGATATCCTAGCGGCCCACTACCTACCATAACCCTTTCTCCAAATAGTTTATAGGCTAGGTATGCAGTCCTCACCAGGTGACTCTCTAGGCTCAGGCACCTCACCTCTCCATCTGTGGCTTCTGCATATGCACACAGCTGCTCCACGACTCTCAGCCCCCTTCTGCATCTACACTGAACCCTATTCCTCTTTGATACGCGCCTTGCCTGGCCTTGAGTGACCAGTTGAATACACCCCTCACACCCAGTTCCCTGGCTGCCCTGGAGATGGCGGAGTAGAGCCTGGCATGGCTCTGCCTGCACCTCCTTCCTGGCTTGACTA
The DNA here is from genome assembly GCA_027013765.1 of Acidilobaceae archaeon. Taxonomy (GTDB): domain Archaea; phylum Thermoproteota; class Thermoprotei_A; order Sulfolobales; family Acidilobaceae; genus S012-22. The sequence continues at coordinate 3,239 of JALWGG010000054.1, read as the reverse complement.
TCTCCCTCCACAAGTCCTCATCTATTCTAGCCTCGACGCTTCCGTCCTGAGTTGTGATTATTATCTTGACGTCTCCATCGGTTTCAAGGACCTTATCCCAGTTACGGCTTAGCCAGTTCATATCAGCTAGGACCTCGCCCCCCATAGTTTGTATAGGGTACATGGTGGTATCCCTGTATATGCTACACATGCCCATATCTCCGAGTAGGTCTAGCATTGCCGTTGGCCTCCCGTCGCCTTGGAGATAGTATTCATATAGGCTAATGAAAGGTGCTAGGCCGTATACTGCATCATCCCTGGACTCCTCTATGAGGCTTGTATATGGTGTCTCATCGCCCTCAGTGCAGGGAAGGCGCCAGTCTATGGGGTTGTGCCTCCTTATAGCGTCTATTGCATAGTCTATATTCCGTCGTTTATACGGGCCCGTGTCACCCGTGTCCACTATCACCATCTTACCCCCAACCCTCCTGCACTCATCCAGTATACCCCCTCTCCTGCATGCCCTGCCAGCCCTTTGCACGAGATTCTCTATCGGGGCCGCCTCGGTGTAGACGGCCACTGCATTGACATCTACCCCGACCTCGATTACCTGTGTGGATACTATGACTCCACGCCTCATAGCCCCGATACGCTCCTCAGCCTCTGCCCTGTCGAGTGAGGCAAGCCTACCGTGAACTAGCACGGCATCACCGATCCTACTCCTCAAAGCCCTGTATAAGTTGACCGCCGCACTTACGGTGTTAGCCACTACAAGGACCGGGCCCCTCCTGGAGTCCTGGACTATGTCTTCTAGAACACTATCCCAGCCGTCTACTATGGAGGTCCTCCACCCCAGCCTATAGCCCCTAATCCACTCATCATCCTCTACACCCTTAACCCTGCCTCCAAGGCCAGGCACCTCCCTGAGGCGATCTGCATGACACTTAACGGCCAGTATACTAGCCCTTCGACCCTGAGCCTCAAGCATGCTCACTACACTATTGATTAGCCCCGGATGCATTGTAGCAGTCTCAACTATTACTGGTGATTCGAGCATCGCCAGGTGTATGAGGGACGCCGTGAAAGCCGCTCTACCGGGATCCGACCCCTCCCCCAGGTATACGTGGGTCTCGTCGAATACAGTTAGGCTGGTATAGATGCTCGTGTATACTGGATAATAGTGTCCCATGCTGACTCCCCTCTCTATAGCTATGAGCTCGGTGACGGGGATCCTATACAGGTTCCATAGGAAGCTGTCTATGGTAGTCACAACCAGGTCCTTCAAGAAGTAGCTACTCCTACCCTCCCCCAAGTCTATGTGGGCCTGGTAGCCTGAGCCCGGGTGTAGGGGCTTAAATACGTCCCTGTATATCTTTGTTACAAGGCTTCTAAGCGGGGCTACATGGATCAGGCCTGAAGCCAGCCCGTGGCTACGGGCCATTGAATATAGCCAGGGGCTGGCCATCGTCTTTCCATACCCTGTCGGACCCACCACTATGGGTATATTACCTGTCCTAGCCTCCTCGAAAGACTTAACCATCAGGGGCCTCGGCCTAGGCGATCCATTCACCCCGCGCTATCCTAGAGTACTCCTGGTGCAGGCTCTCAAGCAGCCTTATGGCTTCATCCACTAGGTCGGGAGGGCTCCTACCCTTCTGTGCTGTCAGTGCTCCTTCCAGGCTCCTGGCACAGTCCACAATATAGTCTCCATGGGGGCCTGCTTGCGCCTGCAGGAAGAGCTTGTTGACACAGTTTACAGCAGCATCCTTGAGACTGCTGTCTGGACCAGCTGCTATATTGTATAGCCTCTTAAGAGTTTGCCCAGTATACGTAGCGTATAGTACTGGGGAAATTGGTATACCCCCCCGTATCATTGGCCTCTGGCCGGTGCTCACCATGTATATCCTGGCAGAGCCAGCAACCGAAGCCGGGTTGAGGCCGGATAACTTGTTGCTATACATCCTGGCCATCACAGCGAATGCAAGCGATATGGCAGCCTCCAGGCTAACGCCCGCCCTGGCAAGCCTGGCAGCCCTGGCCGCAAGGTTTCCACCGAGGCTCCCTATAGAGGCTAGCGATGCTAGGGCCTTGTACTCGTTTGACGGCCTATCTGGGAGGAGATAGAACTCTATACTACTCCCCCTATCCCCGCCCTCGGATAGGCGTTGCCTCCCTAGGTAGGCTATCGCTCCTCCTAGGAGCGCCGTCCCTAGCTCGTGCAGTGTTGCCTTGTAATTCCTCGTCTCCCAGGTGCCAGTGTACCCCCTACTCCTGCTAAATAGGGAGGCTTTGGCAAGCATGGGAAGGTCATACCTGCGCTCTCCATCTTCGACTCCTCCCTGGAGGACTTTGAATGCGTAGCTTATCGCTGCGTGAGTCCACCCTATGACGGGGCCTGACTTCCCCCTCCTAGCCTCCCTAACTATATAGCAGTCCACGAGCCCGGCATTCTCCAGGATCCTCCTGTCATTGGCGCCTGAAGTATATAGGGTTGGCCCTCCACTTATACTACAACAATCTATATCTGCGAGCGTAGGCCCTCTGCAGCCCCTCTGTGTTGCCCTTAGCGAGTTGGTTATGAATCCTAGTGCCTGGTATATTAATGTTGAGAACTCGACTTGGCTTAGCCTAGCTTCCCCGCTTAGTAGCGTGTATGATAGCCTATCCATATCACCTGCTAGGGGTGATAGTGAGAGTAGTGCATACTGCATCCTCCTCCCCATGTATGCTGAGGGTAATAACTTGATCGTAGCCTCCACACGCGTCACCCCCTGAATGCTAGCCCCACCCCATCTGCAGTAGCGTATCTGCAGGATTGATGTGTGGTGAACCTGGCTGGCCCGCTTGGCGCGATTGCTCCAGCCCCTCCCTGGTCCGGGACATAGTATAATGCTTCGGTATAGTGCGTATCGTTTAGCGTGACCTCCACAATGCCACCAGATATTGGGGTTACACAGTCCGCCCTCTGGTATAGTATAGACTCGAATACTCCCTCTCCAGTCACAGGCTGTTTAACGGCCTTGGCATCGATTATGCTAGCCAGCCCCTCGCGGCTACCAATCCTATATATAGACCATGCGGCAAGTTCAAGGGCATCGCCAAGCCATTCGCCATCAACCCCAAGACAGCCTGCCAGCCTGTCAATGTCTAGTAGCCAGGCCACCTCCATCACAGCGCCTGGAGCCATGGTGTGCCCCATAGCCTGGACGGGCATCACCTCCTGGGCTCCTATGTAGGGAGGGCTCCTCACAGCCCTATCA
>JALWGG010000053.1 GCA_027013765.1 Acidilobaceae archaeon | reverse complement strand
ACTCAGAAGGGTATTGATGATGTTGCTCAGCATTTCCTGGCTAAGAAGGGTATTCTGGCTGTTAGGAGGGTTAAGAGGAGCGACATAGAGAAGGTGGCAAGAGCAACAGGAGCAAAAATAGTGACGAACATAGACGACCTGAGGCCCGAGGACCTGGGTGAGGCGGAGCTAGTAGAGGAGAGGAAAGTAGGAGAAGACAAAATGGTATTCATAGAAGGAGCAAAGAACCCAAGAAGCGTAACAATAGTCATCAGGGGAGGCTTCGAGAGGCTAGTTGAAGAGGCTGACAGGGCCCTCCACGACGCCCTAAGCGCGGTCGCAGACGCCGTGATGGATGGGAAGATCGTGGCTGGGGGAGGAGCTGTAGAGGAGGAGATAGCCAGGAGGCTCAGGGAGTGGGCCAAGACCGTAGAGGGCAAGGAGCAGCTGGCAGTGGAGGCATTCATCAAGGCCCTAGAAAGCCTGCCACAGACGCTAGCATACAACGCGGGCCACGACCCGATAGAGGTGCTGATGAAGCTGAGGAGCGCCCATGAGCAGGGCCAGAAGTGGGCCGGCATAGACATTGAGACCGGGGAGATCGTTGACATGTGGAGCAAGGGCGTGATTGAGCCAAGCAGGGTCAAGACAAACGCTATAAAGGCTGGCACCGAGGTGGCAAGCCTAATACTAAGGATAGACGACGTAATAGCCGCCAAGAAAGAGGAGACAAAGGAGGAGAAGGGGCCCAAGACTGGCGGGGGAGAAGAGGAGGACTAACCCCCCTAACAGGGTAAACCCGGTCTAGACGTGTAATCAAATACATTATTCCCTAACCTCTGTTTTTAACCAGTAACCCCAATAACTATTTTCATACCCCATCCAACACGTTCTTCAGGTGTAAGGGTGTCGCATTATATGGGGGAGCCTGTTATCATAGTTACCGGGACTCCGGGGGCTGGCAAGACCAGTATATCATTGATACTATCGGGGCTCTTCTCATGCGCCTATGTAGACTCCTCAGAGGCCTTCCGGGCCGCAGGGGCAACCGTTAGTGACCCTACAGGACGCTATACCGAGGTTATAGACGAGGATAGAGCCCGTGGGGTAGTTGTGGATACTGTTGTTAGGGTTAGGGGTTGCGTGGTCGTCGACACGGTGTACCCATCCATCTGGTTGGAGTACTTGGAGGAGTACACGGCACTTATAGTACTCGTTAGGTGTAATCCTAGGGAGCTGTGTAAGAGGCTATACAGCAGGGGGTGGCCCCCTGGGAAGGTTCTTGAGAATTGTGAGGCTGAGGCTGTAGGATCTATAGCATGGGAGGTATCCCCCTGGAGTCATATGGTTATTGAGGTCGATACCACGGGTAGGAGCCCCGGGGAGTCGGTGGATCTAGCCTTGGACAAGCTATATTCGTGGAGTACAGGAATCTATATAGACTGGCTGAGTATTGACGAGGGAGTCGTGGAATACCTATCCAGGCTCCCCCGCATCGATCCTAACAAATACCGGGGTCCTCAGTGAGGGAGCGTCGACAAGCGCCTCTCCAGGGGCAAGCTTGTCTAGCCTATCAAACCCCTCCTCACCAAGGCTGAGAGTCGTCGACACTATCTGCTTATCCCTGGCGCTCTTGAGGGCGTGGATGATCTTTGTGTTTGTGTTGAGGAGTATACTATTACTAACCTCGCTGGGGGCCTGGGTTGCTATAGCGAGGTGTATACCATACTTCCTAGACTCCGACACTAGCTGGTCCGGGAACCCGCCCCACTCCCTGGAGAAAATGTTATGGGCCTCGTCAATAACCAGCAGGACCCCGTGGCTGGGCGGGTTGCTGAAGAGGCTTGCAAGCACTGTCAGGATATACACGGTCCTGAGGCTAGTATTCCTGAGCCTATCGCACCTTACAATTGTAAGCCTGTGGCCTGGGACCCGGAACGGCTCTCCAGAGAATGCAATGGACCCCTGCCCACGGGCTAGTATGCCGAGCCTCCTTGCCAGCCCCCTCTTAACCTCCCTATCCCACTTAGACTCCTCCGGGTACCCCTCCACATAGTCCAGTAAATCCCTCGGGTTGCTTGGACCCCACTTCTCCAACACCTTCTGGAGGAGGTATTCCTGGGGCTGTGTGAGGTTGAGGGATTTAGACAGGATCTCCAAGACCATGTCTATATCACCCCCGCGGGCAAGGCTTAACGGGTTAGCCGGGGCCTCCCCAGCAGCGGGGTCGAGGACCTTGAATGATGCCCCAAGCCTTGATAGGAGCGATTCATACTCCCCAGTCCAGTCCAGTACAACTACCCTTAACCCCCTCCCCGATACCCTCTTGGCAAGTAATGCCAGTGTAGTCGACTTGCCGGAGCCTGTGGAGCCGAAGACCCCTACATGCCCCCTTATATCCGCCAGGCTGATGAACACCCTCCTAGGCGTGGAGCTATCGATAAGCTCTCCCAGGTAGATCTCCCCAGCTGCTACAGGCCCCGGAGATGCCCCCTGTATTGATGGTATCTGGAGTGGCCTTGTCTTCAGCATGATCCTTGATATAGGTGTTACAATGCCGAGCACCTCCGGGTCGCTTGCCTCCCTCACCCTGACGCCATCCACGATGCTGGATACAAGGGTCTTGAATACCTCACCCTCGACGAGGACCTTATCCCTGCTTGGGGCTGATAGTACTATGAGGTTCCTACCATATCCTCCCTCCATCGAGGATATTATCGTGTATCTTACACCGGATGATGATGCCCTCTCCCTTATGAGCTCTGCAAGCCTGCCAGCCTCAGCCTGTGCCTTGTAGGGCTCCAGCTCAAACACCTTGAATTCGACACCATCCTCTTCAACCCCCTGGGCGGGCCTCCTCCAGAGCCCCCTGGAGGCTATTAAAGCCATCCCAGCAAGCCCTACTATCCCCAGTGGTAGTAGTGGTATGCTTGGTGCCTGTATCAGGTCTAGGCTGTATAATGCTAATAGTATCCCTGCTATCCCCGGGAGTATCCTAACGATCCTAGGGGCGTCCTCCAGCACTTCTACCCCGTAAAATAGTATTGTGTATTTAAAGGGGTGTATACTGGAACTACTTCTTTATACATAGGAAGTATTCCTTATCAGGCTCAAGGTCTATTGAGGGTGTGAAGACGAATAGTATGCCCCATACCGAGAAGATGGTCCTATCACCCTCCTGCGGCACGACATACCCCCTACCACAGAATACCGCGTCCTCCTCCTCAGCATCCTTTATGACAAGCTTTATCCTGTCCCCCTCCTTGAGGTCTACAAGGTCCTTGATCACGTCGAACCTAACCCTGACGCCGTCGCCCTTGGCCTCAACTATAATCTGGCCCTTGATCGCCCCGGGCTCCACCTTCTCGACCCTAGCCTCGATCGACACAGCCACCGCTCAACCCCCAAACACACTTAACCTAGACTCTACACTATGCCACAACGGGGATAAATATGGCGCTTGCCACTGAGGCGGCTAGGAGGTTCACATCCAAGCTGAATACCATGCTTGACAAGGTCGTTACTGTAAGGCTGACAACCGGTAGAACATATAAGGGGAGGCTGACGGGCTTCGACCTAAACTCCCTATCACTACTCCTTGAGGGTGCAGAGGATAGTGATGGGAACAAGTGGCCCGCCGTTATAATATATGGTTCCGGCGTCAGCGAGATCCTGCTGGAGGAGGAAGCCGTATTCGTTGCAAGAGAGTTTGCAGAGTATCTTGCCAGGAACGGGGGCATAGGGTGGCACCTGATGAAGGTGTATGACGACCTGAACATACTAGAGGTGGCTAAGAACGTCCGCGTTACAAGCGATGGAGTTGAGGGCTCGGGGCCGCTGGCGCAGAAGATCTACACTCTCTACAGGGAGTACCTCAGGAGTAAGGGTGTGAGGGAGTAGCAACCCGGTGGTCTCCCGGGATGTTTGAGATAAAGGATGTAGACCTCGCCGGCAGGATCGGGGTGCTATACACCCGGTCTGGGAGGGTTGAGACGCCAGCCTTCTTCCCAGTAGTCGACCCACTAAGGCAGGAGTTATCTCCATCTGATATAAGGGAGGCCGGCTTCGGGCAGGTCATAACGAACGCCTATCTAGCCCTCAAGCGGTTCGGAGACGAGGCGGTGGAGGCAGGGATCCATGCTATCCTAGGCTTCGATGGCGTAGTGATGACGGACTCAGGAGCATATCAGATACTAGAGTATGGGGGCGTCGACGTGAGCCAGGAGGAGGTGGTTAGGTACCAGGCCGCTATAGGTAGTGATATAGGGGTGATCCTAGACATCCCGACGGGCGATGTTGACCATGAGAGGGCTAGGATAACAGTTGAGGAGACCCTAGACAGGGCCCGCCGCGCGGCCAGCATGATCAGGGATACAGAGACCCTATGGGTACTACCAGTCCAGGGTGGAAGGCACCTGGACCTTGTCAAGTATAGCGCGATGGAGTCCGCCAGGATCCAGGGCTACTCCATATACGGTATAGGGAGCCCCACGGTATACCTCGAAAAGTACATGTACAAGACTGTTACAGACATCATATACACTGCCAAGAGCATCCTGCCCGGGGGCAAGCCCGTGCACCTATTCGGGGCCGGCCACCCGCTGATAATCCAGCTAGCCATAGCCCTGGGAGTCGACATGTTCGACTCCGCATCATACATACTCTATGCAAGGGACGACAGGTACATAACTGACTATGGAGTGGAGAGGCTAGAAAACCTGGAATACTTCCCATGCAGCTGCCCAGTATGCAGCAGGTACACCCCCCAGGACCTTAGGGAGATGGATAAGAGGGAGAGGACCAGGCTACTGGCCCTCCACAACCTCTACAAGATAAGGGAGGCCATAAGTAGGGCGAAGCTGTATATAAGGGAGGGGAGGCTGTGGGAGCTCGTCGAGGAGGCTGCCGCCAAACATCCAAGAGCATATGAGGTCCTCCAAGGCTTCGAGAGGAACTACCTGGGCTTGCTAAACGCATCCACGCCCAGGGTTAAAGGCGTTGTGAGGGGCATCAGGCTCTATACGGCTACTAGCATCCACAACCCCAAGGTATCCTACTTCAGGAGGAGGGTTGAGGAGGTCCTCGAACACCTGGCCAGAGGAGAGGACAGGGCCATATTCAAGCCATTCAAAGACGAGTGCCGAGGCGGGGGCGAGGGCTACATAATATACTATAAACCCTACATAGGCG
>JALWGG010000052.1 GCA_027013765.1 Acidilobaceae archaeon | reverse complement strand
TCGCGTTCCTCCCCATCGACTATGAGCCCTCCGATGGTTATTTGTGGGTTTATTATGTCCCTGAGATTATAGTTTATATCGTGTGCCAGCGTGTAGGACCCGTTCTGGTATACTATGAATCCGCCGCTTGTGTCTAGGATTGTTCCGTTTATGGATTCTGGCGATTCTGGGACTCCTGCGCCATACTCTTGGAATCCCATTGCGACTAGCCTGAACCCGTTTCCCGTGTATTCTATGACGTCTACCTCAGGGGTCTTATGGACACTGTGCATGAAATATATAGTCACTGTTATCCCGTTCCTGGAAGCCATTAGCAGCCTGTAATTTCCGCATTGGATCATCATAGCGTTATATCTCCACTCAGATCCCATGAATGCTATTGAGATGATAGCCAAGAGTAGGATTATGACAGCGGTTGCTTCAGCTGGACTAGGATTCTTCATTGGACCCCCTCAGCCAGTCCGGGTTCCACTCCACATCCACACCTATAATTTTAAACTTAACTATAATAGATGTTACCCGGGGACTGTTTAATCCTGGTGCATCCAGGTGGCTCTTAGGAATATACTTTTGGGCTCTATGGATGACATTGTTGAGAGTTTCATTGAGAGGGAGGGGCTCAGACTATCTAGCGAGCCCGGCGACGCAGAATTCCTTATAATACTGTACTCTACAGGCTCCGAGCCGTCCATGCTAGAGAACGTGTTAGAGGGCCGGAGGGGCGCTGTTGTATTCACATTCAAGGGGCATAGAAGCCTGAAGGGTGTCCCGGACGTCCTGCACACCTACTCTAGGAGGGGTGTCAAGGTGTTCCACGCCCATATAGGTGGAGGGGGAGAGGCGTATAAGAGCCTGGTCAAGGGCATCAGGAGCGCGTCGATAGTATATGACCTATCAATAATCCATTTTGGGTGGAACGAGGGCCCCGGTGGGCCCGTGATCCCTGGGTGGAGCCACATAGTATACCCGCCCCATGAGGCGACTAAAACCGTCGAGGAGGGGTTCAAGTATGGGGGGTTATATATAGGTACATACCTCTCAGAGTACTATAACGTAGAGGGACTCGACGAGGATAAGCTTAGTAAGAGCCTCGGAGTATATCTAGCATTCAGGAGCGTCCTAGAATCTCTAGGGGGAAACACTCTACTAGTAAACTGTAGCATAGTAGAGGGGCTGGGAGCCGATCCCTGGCTAGCCATACATCTACTAGCCGATGAGGGGATACCAGCCGCATGCAATGAAGACTATAGATGGCCCCTATCCATGATGCTATCACTAGCATTATCAGGAAAGCCCCCGATTGTAGCTGAGACCATAGACTACAGTGGGGGAGACATGGTTGTAGAGCCACTACTCGTCCCCACACTAGTCTCCTCAGAGAGGAGGCTTAGAGACTCCAGGACCGGATATAAGCCCGCGAACACGCCTAGGAGTGGAGAGTATACCGTTATCTCGCTTAGCAAGACCCTTGACAGGGTATACATTAGTGAATGCATACTAGAGGACGAAACACTCAAGGAGTGCAGCCTACAAGGCATCCCGAGCTCACTACTACACATGATTCCAGGCAGGCACAAGGATAGCGTTGAGACCGCGTTTAGGCTTCTAGGAATCTAACACTTACTGGTCCTCCTATACCTCTTAGCCAGCTCGACCAGGCTACGGGCCTTCTCTATAC
>JALWGG010000051.1 GCA_027013765.1 Acidilobaceae archaeon | reverse complement strand
GGTGTTAGGACTAGCATTAGGTATGGGTTGAGCCTCTCTGTGAATGGCGGTAGTCTTCCTGATCCTGATGATGCGTTGACGTCGAAGAGTACTAGGTGTGCTGTGAATCTTGCGTTCAGCCATGCCGCTCCTAGAGCGTCTGTCACTCTACCTGGTGATCCTGCTACCATGAAGTCCCATGTTATGTTGCCGGTGATGCCTGGCTTGAGGTAGTCGAATTCTATGTTTACGTATGGTAGCTTGTCGAATGTTGTTGGTGCGAACTTCCAGTATAGCTGCCATACTAGCTCCTCTGTTGGGGTCCAGTTGTATGGTATCCAGCGCTCTCCCGTGGGATACGTGCGGTTGTCTATGATTCCGTCCCTGTTTAGGTCTAGGAATATTAGGTGCTTGAATAGTAGCTCCTCGCGTAGGTCTGTTGGGTCTCCTGTGTTTAGGTATAGTAGTGTTCCTGTGTGGTATGTTACTAGTAGTGGGTCGTCAACCCACGTGTTGCTTACGTTTACTGTTGTGGTTCCATCGGTCCACTGCCAGCTCTCGGCTGTGTCGTTGTAGAATACCATTGCTCCGTCGGGTAGCCATACGGTGCCGTTCCATAGTGGTCCTCCTACTCCGCCCCAGTAGTAGTCTTCTACATCATATACTCCATACATTACTAGCTTCCAGTCTGCATACATGTAGGCTCTGGGGTTGTCCATTAGGTCTCTGTATGGTACTGTGCCGCTCTTGTACCACTCATACCTTACTAGTGCCTGGTCTCCGCATGGTTTTTCTGTCCTGTTGGCCATGTCTAGGTATGATGAGTTCTGGTACTTTGTCCCTGTTATGAATGGTGAGTGCCATACCTCATATCCAGGGGATAATGGTATCTCTGTGTCATTTATAGCTGTCAGGTATGATGGTATTACTGATACTATCGCGTATGAGAAGCTTGTTCCATCATCTAGGTCCGTCTCGTTTACCGGGTATGCCAGCATGTATGCAGCGTAGTAGTCCCATCCTGGTGCCCAGCTGCCCCTCCTTTCTAGCTCCATTGCACATGTAGTGTTGATGAAGCTTAGTGTTATGAACGCCTGTGGGTCTATTGTACCCTCATATGATATGTTTAGGAACTTCCAGCCGTATAGAGCCCAGTCACACGCCGGGTTTGCATCGAAGATCGCCATCCTGCTTAGCTGGAACTCGAAGTCGAAGGTCCATGGCTTTCCTAGATCGTTTATCCTTGCCAGGTATGCCTTTGTCCATACCTCCACAAACTTTGTAGCCTTATTGAATACTATTACAGTGTGTATGTGGAATACCGGGTCATATGGGCTTGCAATGTTCTCAGCCACAACCTTCACATGGTATACTGCGAGTCTGGGGTTGTTGACCCACATCTCGTTTGCCGCAACTGATAATAGCCAGTCGTCATCAGCGTCCTGCCCTATCACGTTGGGTACAAGGTCCTCGTCGCCGCCTATGTCGACGAAGCCTGAGTATGTGACTACTAGGTAGCCGGAGTCGTCTGGTGGCGGGGATGATATGCTACCGCTTAGCAGTCTGGGTGATAGTGTGTATGCTATTGCCCATCCCTCTAGAGGCTCCCATGTGACTGGGGAGCCGTTCCAGGACATGAATCTAGCCTCCCATGTCGCTTCTGAGTCTGGGTCGAATATGTTTAGCCAGTGGTAGTTGCCATCGCCTCCTATGGGCCTGTCGCCGCTCCAGTTACCAGCCCATGGGTGACCGGTTGGCATGAAGTATCCTTCACCAGTGTAGTTGAAGTATGTGAGTGTTCCAAGGTTTGTTACGTTTATGTATATGTCCTTCATGTATCCTACTGAGAGGGACTCAGCGCCCCTTATGAAGCCTGGGCCCTGGAATACCGCGTTCGCGATGTCCTGTGCTATCGGGTTGTTTGACGCTGCCATGTAGTCTACCCTGTCATTCTGTATGACTCCATTGTCTAGTCTGAATGGCGTATAGGGTGCTGTTGGAGGGACTGTTACTGCATTTATCCCTATTGAGTCGCCGGCCATTGCATATGTTGCTGGCATTAGGGATACTATTAGCAGTAGCGACATCACGAGGCTTATAACAGCTTTTCTCTTCTCCATCTTTCATCCACCCTAACTATACACATTGTTTTGGGTTCACTTCATAAATAATGGGGTGGGGGGTATTAAAAAGTTATCATCTTCAACCGGCACTAATCAAGACAAATATATACTTCTACCGGGTTATGATGCTTTATAGTTCAATGTTTGCATGCCTCTCCCTCATCTCCTCTTCACTGACCCCCAGAGACTTCATCAGGCTGTAGACTACGCCGTCGAGTAATACCATTGTTGTATCCTCGAATAGCGTTCCCAGCGGAGCCAGCGGCTCGTGTATTCCCAGTATCTGCCGGGCGAAGTAGTCATCCATCCTCTCCGCCACCTTCGTCCTGCCAGGGACCCTTACTATTACATCCGCTATCGACCCCAGCGGGCTGTCCGGGTAGGTGGTTATGGCGACAACCTTGGCACCGACCTTTTTGGCGGCTTCGGCAGCCGTTACTATTAGCCTAGTCCTCCCCGAGCCGGATATCGCTATCACTATGTCCCCGGACCTTATGCTGGGGACTATGGTCTCTCCCAGAACGTATGCATTGAACCCCATGTGGAGTAGACGCATTGCGAATGCCTTGCCCACAAGCCCGCTCCTACCTGCACCCATGACCAGGATCTTCCTGGAGGGATCTCCATAGACGGATGTAATAGTGTCTATAAGCTCCTCGACCTGCCCCTCATCTATAACGTTTACGGCTTCATGGATGAAGGAGGATATCTCCCTCATAGCCTTTAAAGCGAGGCTAGCCCTCTCCAAGCCCTCCACCATGCTGGTCTAGCGTGGTTAGGATTATTTAGGCTTCCAGATAACCTAGCATATGGAGCCCCGCCAGTCTCACAACCGCCTGAGGCCCGGCAGGGATGCTGTGAGGGCGGTTCGGTTCGGCGGGGTATATAGCTATAAGGTTGAATGAGGGGCCCCTAGCCTGCTAGCCGAGGCCTATCTATGAGGAGGCCGAGCCGGCTCCGACACGCATTTGCTTATGCTCTCCTCTATTTCTTCTATTATAATGTCTATCTTCTTCATTGCTATGCTATCCTTTACTACCTCCTCTAGGTCCTCCAGCCTGTCCCCCGTGGTCCCGTCTATTAGTATTGTTAGTGATTCTCCACCGTTCTCACGTATAACCCCTATGTATATTGGGTAGTAGACTAGTGTCTGGCCTTCAACCGCTCCTATGGCTTCAACGATCCTCTTCAGCTTCCCGGGGTCTATCAGTGGGTCTAGTCGTGTAGAGCATTCCACAGGGTTTTCGTCTACCATTAGCTCCCTTAATGCTGTTGCAGGCGACTTGTAATTATGTAGTGGGGGCTTGGCTATTGTGTATATCTCTCCCCCGACCCTTTCTATAAGTCCATACTCGAATAACACGTCTATCACAATATCAACGTCTATATCAGTGAAGTGCTCTTTCAGCTGGGATATACTGACTGTGCCTATCTCTGCTATATGCGTCAACACGTCTATAGCGTCATCCTCTAACTCTCCAAGTTGCCCCCATTCAGAGATCACCGCCAACCCGTGGCTTTCTAGGCTTACAAGAGAACCGGAACCTCCCTCAAAACATACCTCCATCTCCCTAGTTACTATTGTACTCTCCTCCCTCCCATGGACGTGCACAATGACCTTATAGCATAGGAGCGGATAGTATAGGAGCCTGACCCCTATCAGCTCCCTCTTCCTACTTATCAGCGGAATTATGCTTTTTAGCCCCCTTATCCTGCCCTCCCTGATTTTTTCCTCAACAATGTCTTTCTGGATCACGGGTTTTATGTAATAAGTCGGGAGCCCTGGTCTCTCGGCTTCTAGCTCCTCCTGAAGCTCCTCCAATGTATATATTAGGATACCTAGTTTTTCTGCAACATCCCTAAGATCGCTGCTTCCTTTAGAACGGGTTAACACTATGACCTTATCCAATCCTATATCATTCTTAGCCGTGTATATGTATTCTATTATTGAGGGGTCTATTGTCTGTGTTAGAACTATGCCCCCCGCCACCTTCATTATTCTATAGTCTGCTTCAAAGTAGCAGTTTATATCCCAGTAGGATCCGCTTACACCCTTTATCCTACCATTACATTTCACATTGAATCCAGAATCTTCTAGAACCCTTTTTATCTTCTCCAATAACTCATAGCATTGAGGGTCTCGACATTTGTATTCTAATTCCATTTTATATGGGCGCCTCCGAGCTCCCCCAGGTTATATCCACGCTTATGCTGTTTAGCATTAGCTATTTAAGGATTTATTGTGTGTGGATACTCTCTTGATACCTAGCCTCCTAGTTAATTTATAGTTTAATTGATCTAAGGCTCACCTATAGGGTGTGGTACCTATGATGTCTGCCGAGAGGAAGGTTATTGTAAGGTATAGTGGTTCCATAATTTCTACAGTATCTAGTAATGGCTTGTATATTTGCCCTATATGTAGGGTTTATGTATTTACTAGTGAGAAGGATCTCATTCTTCATATTAAATCTCATGCCTATGATAAAGGCTAGCCTTATAACTTCTCATTGCGACTATACTATCTAACTTTATATTTATTAATAAATATCTTATATTAGTTCTATGTTTATTATCTCTCCTGGGAGCGATTGTGGTTTGGCCTGGTCATCTATTATTGATAGCTTATTAGATACGTCCCTCTCACTGTATATCCCGAGTACTGCATCTATTATCGCCTCCACTATTCCATTTTCGTCCAGTGTATCTGTGCCATCGTCTATGTATACTATCCTGTCTCTAACCATTATGGCCGCTGACCAGTAGCTGATTAACTCCCTGTGGGGGTTTGATATTGTGGAGTTGTCTATTTCGACATATGCATATATCCCGTATTCATCCTTTAGTTTATGTGCTGCACTTAGTGCTATGTCTAGTGCTGGCCCCACGTATAGTTGCCCCATGCTTACTAGTATCGATATTTCGTTTAGGTTAACTCCCACTAATATCCCCCATATTGGGTATTATTTCCGGTTATTGCATATTTAATCCGACTAACCGTCTAGTACCCCGGTATCTATTTATAAGCCGCCCCTCTTTATCTTTTCAATTAGCTCCCCTGGCAGTCTCCACCCCATTGCCCC
>JALWGG010000050.1:599-16476 GCA_027013765.1 Acidilobaceae archaeon | reverse complement strand
ATGGGAGGGGGGTGGTAGATGCTAAGGGTCCCTTATCCGCTATGCTACACGCAGCAGCCAGTACCGGTAGGGGGGTGGTGGTGATAGGGCTCGTGGGCGAGGAGGATGATAGTCGAGGGGCAAGGAGGCTCCTGGAGGAGGGTGTACCAGCCCCATATGTAATCATAGGGGAACCCACTGGTGGAAGCAGGGTAGCGGTAGGGTACAGGGGTAGCCTCAAGCTCGTGGTGTCTTGCAGGGATCAAGGCGGCCACTCCTCTACACCCTGGCTAGGGGGGTCAGCCCTAGACAGGCTCCTTCGTGTCATTGAGGACCTCAAGAAGAAGTATCCCGGGGGGACGGTGCTGAAGCCTAGTGTAGCCGTAACTGGGCTATGCACAGATGTCTCTAGGAACGTCCTTCCAGCATCTGCCAAGGCCTGGGTAGATGCAAGGATACCCCCGGGAGGGAGGACCTCAAGCATGGCATCGGAGCTACTAGAGGTAGTGGAGTCACATGGATGCTCTGGAGAGGTCCTGGACCCTATAGAGCCTGTAAGGGTTAAGCCAGACTCTCCGGTGCCTAGGAGCCTCATAAGGGCTATCCTAAGGAACGGGATGAAACCAGGTATCGCGATAAAAGCTGGGACAAGCGATATGAACCTGCTGGCTGGGAGTGTTGAGAGTATAGCCGCCTATGGGCCCGGGGATCCGAGGTACTCCCATACCATGGATGAGAGGATTAGTATCGAGGAGCTCAGTATTGGTGCACGGGTATACGCTATGGCCACGGCAGAGCTCTTATCGCTATGAGGACCTACACGCTATCCCAGCAATATATGAGGCTAGCCATCTAGCAGCTTCCTCGAATGGCATATACCTTCCACACCTGGCCGCGCCCCTCTCTAGGGAGGTCGATAGTAATAGCCTTTCCTCGTTAATGGTACTGCAATCATCGTCAGGGCCGCTAGCTATATAGATGTAGAAGTCCGCTATAGCCTGGCCCTTGAACCCCTCAGCCAGGACCACTGGGGATCCTGTAAGCTGTTTTACAAGCTCTATAAGCCTCTCCAACGGCAAGTCCCTGACCAGTATGATCGTATCCCGCCCACCATACGCGGCGGATAGAGGGGCGCCAGATAGGTAGATCCTCTCTGCATCCTTCCCCTCATTTATACTAACTTTTCCATGATGGACATGCTTTACCACGGGCACCCTACAACCCGTCTCTGAGAGGAGCCTGGAAACCTTTTCCAGGAAGAGTGTCTTACCAGCATTACTCCTCCTAGACACTACAGCAATTATCAACGCCGCGCACCCTGGGATCAACTTATATTACTTCGCATTGCTATGATATAGCATTGGGGGTTTAATAGTGCCCATAGGCCCGTTCCAGGGGACAGAGCTACTAATAATATTTGTAATACTACTATTAATCCTAGGGCCCAGCAAGATACCAGCACTAGCCAGAGGCCTTGGAGAGGCCGTGCGCGAGTTCAGGCGGGCGGCCTCGGGTATAGAATCAACTAAACGGGAGGTTGAGAGGGACTTACGGGCTAGCGTGTCGGGGGATCAGAAGTTCCTCGTCAGCGAGTCAAGGACTGAGAAGATGGATGACGAGACCCTCATCAAACTAGCTAAAAAGCTAGGCGTGGAGACCAGGGGTAGGAGTAGAGAGCAGGTTATAGAGGATGTTATCAAGAGGGCTAGAGAGAAGGGCATACTTGAGGATTAACTATATACCTGTATAAACCCATATTCACAATATAATTTTAAACTTAATAAACATGCAAGGAATCGCTTTATCCTCTACATGAGTGAGCAGGCTTGGGGCTGCAACTAATACTGGTACTAGTCGTCGGGACGGCCATAGGAGTGGTGCTTGCAAGGACTAGGCTACACCAGGAGGCTAAGGGTATCGTTAATAACATACTCACACTCACAATCCTAGCTATTATAACCATGGTTGGAGCCAGGGCTGGCTATGTTACCCGTAGTGGGGTGGCAAGCATAAACCCGTTATACCTATCAACTGCCATAGTTCTAGTGGCAATGGCCCTATCACTGCTAGCCTCCATGATTGTCGTCAAGGTGCTTAGGAAGTGAGCTCTATCTTCACGTTAGCTTCTCTGGCATTACTGACTCTGGGGTATGTAGCTGGGTATCATGGCATAATTTATATTGGTGAAGACATGTTCACAGCCACACTATACATGCTAATACTTTTAGCTGGTATGGCGATCGGGATGGAGGTGCAGAGTATCAAGGAGTCTGGGAGAAGCATTCTCATAGGATCCCTTATGGCCCTCTCCGTGATACTATCCGGCATCGCATCCGGCCTCATGTTATCAAGGTTATTCGGTATAGATGCAAGGATCGCGTCAGCAATAGGGGCCGCATCGGGGTGGTATAGCCTAGTGGGGCCCATGGTGTCAAGTATAGACCCGATTTACGGGGTTTCCTCATTTATCGCAAACATCCTTAGAGAAATCCTCCACATAATACTATATCCCGTATTATCTAGGTGCTGTAGCACTGCTGCCGTCTCTCTCGGAGGAGCCACGACGATGGATACAGGGCTGCCAGTCATCGCATTATATGGTAGGCGCGAGGACCCCGTGATAGCCCTAATCCAGGGGGGCTTGATCACTCTAACAGCTCCTATAATCCTGACATATATACTGTACCTATAGCCACCCATCGGAAAATAACAATGATTAAATATATTACTAAATTAAAATATATCTATTAAATTTAGATGGGGGAAAAAGCATTGATAATAGAGGTCCCCTACTCTGTAACCGACACTTTCCTGGACACGATTACTGACGCAACTATTATAATTACTCCTACTCCAGTTAATGCGTATCCAAGATACTTTAACGCTCCTGAGCCTGAGGATGGCCCCGAGCCTAGTGGTAGCTCATATGTAATTACTCCCTCATCCTCGTCATAGGTTGGGTTCTTTGCGCCCTGTGGCAACTCTATTGTTATGGTTTCCATGATCTTGTAGTTGCTGCCCACGGCATATGCATTTGTGAATACAAACGTGTTGCCGTTGCTCGTTGATAACGTTAGCTTCTTTGGGTCCCCTACCTTGAGCATCCACTTGCCTCCTCCCATATATACGGAGGCTCCAAGGATCTTGTACTTGGCTGTAAGCTTGTTGTTTGCCTCGTCAAGGTTTATCGTTAGATTGTCTATCTGGATCGGCATGCTCCTGGGGCTTAGCTCCCTCACGAATGTTGATAGAGGGTTATAGGTTTGCTTGAAGTTGACGAATGCACTTGCACTAAACTCTAGGACCTCCTCCACGCTTGCAACTCCACTCTCGTCAATCCTCATCTTTGTCTGACCCTTTATCTCGAATACTGATGGAGGCTCTATCTGGGCCAGTGCATGGTATCCCAACATGGATACCGTGAGGATTATCAAGACCGCAAATACTAATTCCCTCCTCATCCCGGTCACCCCTGAACTGTGAAGGTTGATATTATGGATTCCATCATATTGAGTGTATCCTGGCTAACCAGGTCCGAGATCACCATGTATGACACGGCAAACGCATAGCCCCCTACCTCGACGTATTTGACTACTATCAAGTCGCCATAACTGGTCTCATATCCCACCGTCATTGCCGGGTAGCCTGCCAGGCTTGATTGGGGGTTCTCACCAGCTATTGACAGGCTTCCGAATACCTCCTGTAGTATACTCTCCAGGGTCTGCCTCATTGTAGCGGCGTCGCCCTGCATCCACATGATTATTATGCCGAGCGTATAGTCTGGGTTGAAGAAGTCTACCTCATAGGGTTCAAAGTCTAGATAGGCGTCATAGCTCCATCCCTGCGGGACACTTATACTCCACTGAGGCGGCACCTCAGTATTGACGAAAGTGACTAAACCACCTGCACCGCCCTGGTTGTTTGGTGATGGTGATGGCTGCGGCGAGGGCTGGGGTGAAGGCTGCACGCCACCCCCACCCTGACCGCCAGTAGAGGAACCACCGTAAGCTGCCTGCATGCTATAGCCCCACTTCTCTAGAACGTCTGGGGGCAGCTCGGGGAGCTCTGGCGGGATGACGCCTGACGCTTGTAGTGTTGCTATGTCGGCTATTAGGAATGGGCCGTTGAACGCCTCCAGGGCGACATTTATGCCTTCCTGGACGGAGGTCTGGAAGCTTGTCTGAGCATTCAGTAGCGTCGACTCGATGGGTATCCATGCACCACTTGGCAACTCTATTATTGGGAAGGCGTGTCCCGGCTTGAATACTATGTAAGCCTTCAAGCCCTGAGACATTGCCAGTGCGGCGATGAATATTGTTGTGTCTAGGCATGTGCCGGACTTGTCCCTTATGACATCCCTAGGGAACTTCACATACTGTGCCTCCCTGCTTGTCCAGAAGGAGCTTGGCTCCGTCTGATATGTCACCCCATTCATCACGCTAAACGTCCAGGCCGCCTCTAGGAATTTTAGGGCTTCCTCGTCTGATAGGGATGCCCCGGCTCCTCCGGCAAGCTTGTTAGCCATCGCTGCATACTTCTCCACAACAGGGTCCTTGTATGTGACCCATGCTGCAATGAGCTCATAGTTGCTGTAGAGGTCTTGGAAGGACCCTGTGTTCTCCTCTGGGGGTATTCCGGAGAAGACCCAGTCGTGGACGCCTCGCATGCTTATTTGCCTCTGCTTGGTCTCGGTGATCTCCTCTCCATCGGGGCTTGTCTTATACTTTATCTTTATGTAGAGGGTTGTTGGTGTGGCTGTTTGGAGGTGTACCACGTCGCTGGAGAACTTTGGATAGTATAGGTCTACAATGGCTCCTCCAGGCGGGATCGCCTTGTACTCGTTTGGCTCGCTCCAGTCGGTGAACTGTTCTATCTTGTATGAGACTTTTACATCATATAGTGGTGCATCCCCGGTGTTGCGTATCAGTGTCTTGGCAACCCACTTGCCCAGCTTGTCGTTGCCGTATACCTTGTATGCGGCTGTCATCACATACTCCACACTATATATCTTGATATTGATTTTCCCCTCCCCACCGCCGGTTGAGACGCTTACTGGGGCTAGCGAGAGTATTATGCCTATTACAAGGATCACCGCGCCGACTATGAGTATGGGGCTGCCTCCTGGAACCTTTGGCATACTCAGCCACCGCCCATTCACTTGATATCTCTTTACAAGGAGAATTGTTAGAGGTTGGGTTTGACGCCTATCCGCAATCCTAACCTATACAGGCCGCCCGCTAGTATATCACTAGTGGATGGGCGCCTGCCAGGCCAGTATATACCCTCTCGGGTGCCATATATGGGCGAGTTGAAGGATCCAAAATTACTGGTGAAGATGCTGGGCAACGATATAAACCTTAGAATACTCGCTATACTCTCCCTTAAGGACTGCTACACTCGCGAGATAGCCCTGATCCTTGGAAAGGATGAAACAGATATCTCTAGGAGGCTTAGGAGGCTGGAGGAGGCTGGTCTCGTCAAGGGTGAGTGGAGGAGGATAGGTGATAAGAATGTTAGGGTGTATTCTCTGTCTAGCAGCGAGGTTAGGATCGAGTTCAGGTCTGGAAATATCAGGGTATACAGGGGCTCGCCCACCAGCTGTAATATTGACGTCCTCAGCATCTATACACCCCCTAGATACGGCGAGTTGGTTGGCAGGTCTAGGGAGCTATCTCTGCTAGAATCGAGTAGGAAGCCCATTATCCATGTTTGGGGGCTACCGGGCTCTGGCAAGACGCATCTGGTAGCCAGGCATGTAGGCGAGAATACCATATGGATCAATATAGAGCCTAACGATACCCTGAATTCCGTTCTCTGGAAGATAGGGTTCCACATGAACGGTCTTGGATACAACACATTAACCCTCAACGATCTAAGCCCCTGGGTCCTCTCAAGGATCCTCTCAAGATCCGGCTTTAACCTCGTCATAGATGATATGCATAACGCGGGCAAGGACCTGGCATCCTATATAGTTAAGCTGGCCCACGTCGCCGAGGGCCCCAGGATATATATTATATCGTCCAAGAGGGTGAGGAGGCTACCATACTGGAAGGGGAAGGTGCTCGAAATAAACCTTAAGGGATTGAATAAGGGCGAATTCGTGGAGCTAGCCAGGGATCTAGGCCTTATGAATAGCAGGGGATACACGCTAGACGAGCTATACAACGATACACTAGGGCTCCCTGGAATAGTTAAGGCTATAGCATCTAGGGTATGGAGCGGCGAGGACCTCCAGAGGGCTGTAGATGAAGCCTTAAAGAGTTATACAGATATGCTTGCAGGCATGCTAAGCGAGAAGCACCTAGAGGTCCTCGGCTACCTGTCACTAGCCAGGGGCCCTATAGCGGTAGACACTATCTGTAAGGTATGTAGCGAGTGTAGGAGGCTTATCGAGGACCTCACAGATACGGGGCTCATGTTTATGGATGGAGACGCAGTGAGCTTGGCAGGCTTCCACAAGTACCTTAGAACCTATTCTGGCGATGTAGCTAGGATCGGGAGGGTGCTTGCATCCTCAACTATACCCAGGGAAAGGATCCTGGGGCTGAAACTGCTCTCGAATAAATGCCAGGTCTCCGAGATAATGGAACTTGTTAAGGATGGCTTATGTAATGCCAGGGAATGGCCTCTCCACGACGCCGAGTCTTACCTGGAATCTCTTAGAAATACGCTATCATGCAGGGGCAACGCCGCGGAATGGAGCGTTATGAGGCTTGAGAGAACGATACTTGAGTTCGTCCAGGGATCAATCGAGCCTAGAGTATTCTATGATAGGCTTACCAACGCATTACATGCAAGCCCTGGAGGCAGTAGGTGTACCCTGCTATATTACATCTGCCACATGAGAGAGGCAAGACCGTGTAACATATCCCTCCAAGGAGTGGAGGCTATACTCGGGGATGATACCGCGATCCTGATACTGGAGGCGCTATTCGATAGCACACTAACACTGGGACTCGGAAGTGCAGAACCCTATATAGACAAGCTAAGGATTGGAGCCAACAGGAGGGGGGATACGTGCAGCCTAATACTTGCAAGGTCCTGGGAAGCCATGAAATATAGGCTTAAAGGGGTATACGCTTACTCGTGGAAGGCTGCATCCACAGCCCTGGAGGAGGCCGCTGAGGCTGGGTGCAGTGATGCACTCCTCATGGCCTCAGCACAGCTAATATACCTGGAAACCCTTGAGGGCAAGGCTTTAAGAGGTATAGAGGAGTATGGTGGTATGCTGGAGAAGCTCCCCTCCAAGGTATTCAGGTCACATTCTATATCATATACAACAGCCCTGGCCAACGCATACGTGCAGGCAGGCATGGATGGTATGGCAAAAAGGATCGTGGAGAAGGCATCAGTATGCAGATCTGGGTGGCTACACCCAGACTGTATCACATATAATAGGATAGACCTACAACGAGATATTTAGAATATCACGCAGGCTACACTAGGATTGGAGGAGCCGCAACTCCACGGCCTCAACCATCACCATATATCGTCCCCGGGCCTGTGAAGGATCTTGACGGCTTTACCCCTCCTCTCCCCCTCCAGCCTCCTCTTAATCTCGGAAGACGACATCAATGCTACACCAACAGCGATTGGAGCATTATACCTATCATCTACCACAACAACTATAGAACCCTCCTCGAACTCCCCCTCAACACTAATTATACCCGGCACCATCAAGTCCGCACCCCTAGCCAAGGCCCTGGTAGCTCCAGGGTCTACCCTCAGCCTAGGCAGCTCCCCCACACCATTCCTGAGAAGCCATTTTAGATGCGGGATGAGCCTCCCCTTAACCCTAGCCAGGAAGGGTGACCCATCTAGAAGGTACAACGAGTAATCCCTATACTCTACAAGCTCCACGCCACCCCGGGGAATCTCGACTCCGGGAAGACTCTCGGACGCCTCTGACGCCAGAGCCCTCAGATCCCGCTTGGACAGCATATGCCTCCTAACAGGCTTCCCAGACACCACTAAACCCCACAACTACACAATAGCCCCGGATACTCTAAATTTCTATTACCACACACCCCCAGGCGAAGCCTGCAGAGATGCCCTGGGGATATACTATAAATAGCCCCCAACTATGATACATCATATAACGGAGGGGCCGTCGTCTAGCCTGGCTAGGATGCGGGGCTTGGGCCCCCGTGGTCCGGGGTTCAAATCCCCGCGGCCCCACCATTCTTGATCTCATCAGTCTTTTCCTATACTAGCTTTGGGAAGGATTATTTCCCCTAATCTTTTATATCTCTAAGATGGGGGGGTGAGGATTGTCGAGAGTGATAAGAGCTAAATACACGGGGGGTGTCTTAAAGCCATTAGATAATCTTGATTTAGAGGAAGGAGAGCTAGTATCTTTAATAATAAGAAAGAAAATATCTGCAGGTATAGTCGAGATAGTTAATGAGCTACGGAAGGCTACCCCTAAAATTGAGGATCCCGTAAAGATTCTGGAGGAGTTAAGGAGATGATTGTAATAGATGTTAGCGTATTTATAGATTCATTGTTTAGCGGTAACGTTGAGAGGTATCAGAAGTCTATCGAATTTCTTAAGGCTTCCGAAGGGTTGTCGCTATATGCACCCAGAATATTCAGAGTAGAACTAATTGCGGTAGCTAGAAGACTTGGCTTTAAAGGGGAACGGAAAGATCTAACAAAAATAATAGATAAAATAAATTTAGTTGGAGAGGATAAAGTAATTAATATTGCAGAATACGTTGCAGACCATGTACATCCTAGAGCTGTAGACGCATATTATTATAGCTACTGCAATACTGACAGGAAGCATGCTAGTTTCTAATGATAAGGTGATGGTTAGAAACTCCAAAAAAGCTGGAATTGAAGCCTATTACTTGCTAGAAGAGCACAAAACGGTTTTAAATAAGCTGAAAGAATTAAAACAAAATATTTAATGAGACTCACGCACATTTAGCGGTGTGTGATATTGTTTTTCAATTTTTCCCCGTATTAGTCTACGGAGTCTGTGCCTATCCTAGTGGGAGAAACCATGCTATAATCGTGATTTCATATAGCTGGGGTCTATAGGAATTCAAATAACCATGGCCTCGCCAAAACACAGACCCTTCAAGTGTCCCTTTAGGAAGTGTTAGGAGCTTATCACACTGGCTCTTCAAACTAATCATGCATCCAATACTATCGCTGGTTTTCTAGTAGTTCTTTCCTTAGTCTCCATTTTACAATGGCAAAGTCCTTTTGTTATGTACTCATGTTGTTAATGAGAATATATGTTTATTGTTGCCTCTTCTAAGGTTTTAGATGCTTAGGGATTGGTTGTGCCGAGTCCTAGAGCCGGCGGTAGATGGGTTAGCTTGTTGGAGGATGCTAGGGTATGGCCTCGGAGAATTGTGCTGGCCTCAATCGTCGCATCGCTTATCATAGTGGCTTTGCTTGTAGTGTATTACATCTATACTGGTAATAGGGCTGTGATTCCTGCTATCGTGATACTGGTGGCTAGCATTCCTCTAGACCTGCTAGTTCTGAAGACCGTCTTAGAGGGCGGGCTTTACTCTAATGCCGTGGAGCTTTCTAGGGTGCTGGATGAGGCTGGTGCTGTAGCCTTCAAGAGCAGGCCCGTGTTCAATGGCGTTCTTGTCGCCGTTAGGGTTAATGATGGGTTCTTACACGTGTTGTTGAAGCCCAGCATGATCCAGGCCGTGTATATAAGGAGCCCGAGCATCCTGCCTATCCAAGGCAGGCTCAAGCCCATTATCAAGGCCCGGATTAGACCGCCTAGAAGTGCTAGAAGGTGTATTATAGGCTCTGTAGAGGACCTTATAGAGATTGCCTCGCTGGACCCCTCCCTAGGCATACCCATACAAGCCCGGGGTGCTGGGAGATACGTGTTCAAGGCCTGCCCTAACACGCTTAGCCCTAGAGACGTTAGGGAGGTCCTCAGCCTGGTGCTGGCCTGACTATCCTCCTTAAGGCGCCCGGGCCTCCCCGCTAGGTGTATCTCCCAGCGTTTATTGACAGTATGTGCCCCGTGATCCCGGAGCTGGCGGGTTCTGCTAGGAATAGTATGGCCCTTGCAACGTCTTCAGGTTTTAATATCATTCTTAGGGGGTGAAGCTCCATTATCCTCCTCCTAGACCCCGGGTCTTCCAGGAATCGCTTGGTCATGTCTGTCTCTACAAAGCTGGGTGCCACCGCGTTGACCCTGATACCGTATCTTGCAAGCTCTACTGATAGTCTCTTCGTCAACCCGATCAGCCCGGCCTTGCTGGCCGCGTATGCGGTTCCTGCATACACGTTGCCCGTCTGGCCTGCAATGCTTGAAATGAATACTATAGATGCCCATGGGGCCTTCTTGAGTAGCGGTAGGAAGGCCTTTACCGTGTAGAATGCGCCGCTCAGGTTCACGCTGATAACCCTATCCCACTCCTCCGGGTCGAGGTCCTCGACGGGGCCTACCTGGAGCACGCCAGCGCTATAGACTAGGATGTTCAGGTAGGGGAATCTACTGCCTATGACCCTTGCCGCCTCTACAACGTCACTCCACCTGGAGGAGTCCATTCTAATAGCTATGGAGTCCCCTGCACCACGCTCCCGAGCTAGCCTAGAGGCCTCCATGCCCGCGTCGGAGGACTTAACATAGCTCAAGCCGACGCTGTAGCCCCTATCGGCTAGGAGTAGTACAGTAGCCCTGCCGATTCCACGGGACCCGCCTGCAACAAACGCGTATCCCCTAGCCCCCAATAGCATCCCCAATACCGTATGCTACCTGGCCAAACTTTAACTAAACTATTCCTTAGGCTATTCTAAACTCCTATACAGGGAGTCTCAAATGTATAATATCTGGTATTATAGGTTGTGTATGAATGATAAAAAACTTTATACGTTTAGTATTATTGTAGTCTAGGACCTGTCACATTGTACTTGTTTGCGGTGGCCTGTGTTCCTCTTTTGGCCTTACAATGAGGTAGATTATTAGTCCTATTAGTCCTGTTAATAGCACTACTAGTAGCCATACTACTGGCGTCGAGCTCTCGGGCGGATACCTCTTTTTAGCATCCTTATATACCCATATTGCTATTAGTATTGCTATGATTTAGTAGTATTAGATAGATTCCAATAATACCTGCCGCTATTAGGCCTGCACCTTGCGCTATGGTGAGGCTTATCATTGCATGCACCCCAGGTCGTCATGCATATCTTATTATTCCTGTGTTCGATCTATTTATTATATGTAGAGTTATTAATATGTTAGGGCCGTTTATTCTACAATACGCATGGAGCCCCGCCACTTTATAGTATTACTTTACGGTTTGCATTTTACCTATAGAATTATGCGTAGGGGGTTCCGTGGGGTGGTTCAAGCCTTTTAGAGGGTCTCTCACTAGTCTTCATCGTGTATACTAGTATCTTGAGAGCGGTTTTTCTTGATAGGAACTTGTTGTTGACTCCACAGTATGGGCTGAATACGCATTTCGGGCATCCATCCTCGCATGTGCAGGATGCTAGTATATTCTCGGCTATGTCGTGCACGCGTTCCAGGCGCTCGAATACTAGTTTCGACGCCCCATGCCCCCCGGGTGCAGAGTCATATATCACTATGTGGCCGCTGGGGTAGCTTACACCGCCTAGGTCCGTGTCTGACGCCCCCACTACCGGCCTGGCCGCTGCTATGATCGTATGCTCCAGGGCGTGGTACCCGCTTAGTAGGGCTACCTGGTCAGTTATCCCCGGGTTGGGATACCTGGTCGCTATGCCCTTCGTCCAGTATTCCCACTTTATTGGGTCCTTGTATGATACCTCTGATAGTGTAACCCCGCTGTATTCGTCCTTCACATAGTATCCTTCCACCGTGACCATTATTTTTATGTCTCCGTAGACTATGCGTAGGGGGCCTAGGGTCCTCTCCTCTAGGGGTGTTATTGATACTACATCGATGCTGTACATTGGTTTTGTGTAGAAGTTTAGATCCGCTCCTACCCTCCTGACGTCGGCCCTCATTGATTCTATGTCTAGTTTTAGGCTTACATACGTCCTCCCTGAATGGTAGTATACTGCTCCTGGGTAGAGGTCATATAACGCCATAGGCATCTCCCTCTTGCCGATCTCCCTGCCGTCTTCAACGATCCTAACCTGGGGGCCACTAGACCTGAGGCTGCCGTGAGCCTCAACATAGCTCCTGGCCCTGCCCCATCTCGGAGCAACTTTGCCGTTTAGCCTTACTGCGATCCTCATAGCCTCTAGGTCTTCTAGGGCTATCCTGAGGTCCTCAGGTATACTATCTATATCGACTAGGCCCGTCTGGAGGAGGAGTGCTGCTAGATGCACCTTCGCTATCTCCCTGTTACCCGGCTCTATGTATCCCGGGTCGGGCTCCATCCTAAATAGCTCCTGGGGGTGCTGGAGGAAGTATGCCTCTATAGGGTCGTCTCCTAGGAGGGTTATGACAAGGCCCGGCTCATCCCTCCTCCCAGCCCTACCCGACCTCTGGATATAGCTCGATATGCTCCTCGGCAGATGCGCCATCACTACTGCGTCCAGGTCTCCAAGGTCTATGCCGAGCTCCATTGTGGGGGTGGAGACTACTGCGTTGATCCTCCCCTCCCTGAAGTCCTCCTCAACCCTCCTCCTATCCTCGGGCAGCAGGCCGGCCCTGTGCACCCCCACCCTGACACCGTAACTCTTGAGCGAGATCCTTGCTATGAGCTCGGCCATCTGCTGGCTGTCGACGAAGCCGAGCACTTTAAGCCCTCTACGCACTAGTAGTGATATTATTGCTGCAGCAGTGCTCCACCTGCTTCCATGACCGTAGTCTGCTAGCAGGTGTATGGCTGTACCCTTCCTCCTCTTTGGGCCTTCAACGACCTCTACACTCCTTGCGAATAGCTTCTCGCCCATGGAGGCTGGGTTCCCTATCGTTGCCCCGGATCCTATGAAGACTACTCTCCCCGAGGTCCTCTCGGCCCTGTAGAGGACCTTTCTCACGTGGCTCCCGAATACGCCCCTGTAGACGTGCATCTCGTCTACCACTATGAACTTGGCCTTTGAGACTAGCCTCCTGAACTTGTCGCTGAATGCTAAGCCCATGTGGAGCATGTCAGGGTTAGATACTATGATGTGGGGTGGGCTACTGTAGATGGAGGTCCTCTCTGCCCTGGGAGTGTCCCCGTCTAGGACTGCAACCCTGATCCCCAGCCTCCCCTCTGCTAGGACCTTGAACCTGTATAGCTGGTCCCTTGCCAGGGCCTTTGTGGGGTATAGGATTAATGCATAGGGCCTGGGAGCGGCCGGGCCCTCCCTTATGATCATGTCTAGTATCGGGGCTAGGAACGCCTCCGTCTTACCGGTACCAGTTCCCGACACGATCACTGTATCCCTGCCACTTGTTATAGCCTTGTACGCGTCGTGCTGGAACCTATAGAGCCTCTCAATACCCATCCCCCTCAAGGCCCTCTGTAGGGGCTCTGTAAGCCCCGCCTCCCACACCCAGGGTCCAGGCTCGGGGTCTCCGTAGACCTCCAAGTGGCTATACCTAACTCTGCCGCCCTGCCTAGCCAGTAACGTGTTTACCTCCTTTACTATCCCACTGTATGGGATCTCGCTGGTTAACCCTATACACCCATGTATTCGGGGGGTGGCCGTGGTATTTAGCAGATATATCCATTTTAACTCAAGAGGCTAACCAGGCCCGTGGAGGCGGGGTGTGTTGGTTCACCCTTAGAAGGACCAGGTACTCCAAGGGAGTCCTCTCCGGGTTAATCACAAGCAAGTATGATCCTGACGTTGAACGTAGGGTTGAGGGCATAATAAGGGATGTCAAAGAGAGGGGTGATGAAGCCCTCCTAGAATACCTTAGAGTGTTCCACGGGCTCAATGGTGAGGGGATCATTGTAGATGAAGATGAGGTGCTTAGAGCCTATGACAGGGTCCCGTCAGGAGTTATAAGGGCTCTGGAGGACCTTATGGATAGAGTCTATACAGTCTCTAAGAGCCTAGTTCCACCGAGTGTGGATGTTGAGACAGCTGAAGGGGTCAAGGTGTCTGTCAAGTGGATGCCAGTAGGCAGTGCAGGGCTATACGCTCCCGGGGGCAGGGCAAGCTATCCCTCATCAGTCATAATGGCTGGAGCCGCTGCCAAGGCTGCTGGAGTAGGAAAATTATACCTGTCGTCTCCGCCCAGGGGTAGAGAGGTGGATCCAGGGATTCTGGTTGCAGCAAATATTGTGGGGGTGAGGAGGGTCTATAGGCTGGGCGGGGCCTACGCGGCTGCGGCCATGGCACTTGGCACGGAGACCGTGGAGAGGGTCGACCTCATAGCAGGGCCTGGGGGCATATGGTTTACCGTGGCAAAGAAGCTCCTCTACGGGGTTACTGGTATAGATTTCCTGGCGGGCCCCACGGAATTATTCATATTAGCCGATGGTAGTGTCGATGCATCATGGCTTGCATGGGATATAGCAGCTCAGGCGGAGCACTCACCGGATACACTGGTAATACTTGCATCACCCAATGCAGGATACCTGGATGAGGTCCTCGACAGGCTGGAACGTGTAGTTGCCTCCACGCCGACGGGGGAGGTGGTGAGGTCCTCGCTGGAGTCCAACGGGCTAGTCCTCGACCTGGATAGCATGGATGACGGTGTGAACGCCGTCAACGAAGCTGCACCCGAGCACCTATACTTAGCAGTGTCGGGCGGGGAGGACCTCCTGCCGAGGATACGCAATGCCGGCTCCATAAGTATAGGGGCATATACGCCGCCAGCTTTAACAGACTATTCCACCGGGGCAAACCACATACTACCGACCATGGGTTGGGCCCGCTTCCGGGGAGGCCTGACACCGCTGGATTTCCTGAAAGCCGTATATATCAACACTGCCTCTAAGGACGGCTTCTTTAATATATGCCGCGGCGCTGTAGAGCTCGGCTTCTATGAAGGACTCTATTCCCATGCAAGGAGCATTATAGAAAGAGGGTGTAGAAGAGGTAATAGGGAGGGATAGTCTACTTTTTACTTCTATAGCAGGCGCCAAGCCCCTTGGCTATCTGTATCATTAACCCTAGCCCGACCTGGACGTCCTTATCTCTCAACGCGCCCATTAACCCAAATACTCCTCCCACAGGCTTAGGCTCCGTCTTACCCGCTTCTGCAAGAGCCTTTACTGCACACATTGTCAGGCCCTCTATTGTCTTCTTAGAGTTTATGATATCGTCTGGATCTACCTTGTCTATCGCACTCACGGCGGCATCCGCAAGCCCTAGAGCCCTATAGAGTGCTATATCGTCCGCCATCAGGGTCATCAGTTCCTCAGACTTCTCGCTCAAGGCCTTCAAGAGGTCTAACATGCCAGACTTCTTGAGGGCTACAGCAACTTCTATAAGGTCCTTGAGGGCCTGTGCCTCATACTGGCTCCTGGCCTCCTCCATCCCTCATCACCCCATCTTTATTGCGGAGATCCATGATTCATAAAATGCCTGCTTCATTATCCTAACCAGCGGGCTCCTGGCTATCGAGTAGCATTTCAAGGTCCTCCTCCCCTCAGACTCGTTATAGTATACCTCACAGAACCCTGCGAATGCTGAGAGTCCATAGTACCCTATACACGGGATCATGCCCCTAGGCATGTATACCGGGGAGCCCCCCACCAGGTCGGCTACAATACTGTTAGCGGCAACCTCGGCAGCATAGTGGACAGGTATTCCAGCTGTGGGTAGTCCTGCTGGGGGCATCGAGTGCTCGCCAACCATATACACGTCATCATAATCTGGATGCCTGAAGTTATAGCCTCTTACTGGCGCGAACCTCTCATCCATCTTCCAGGTGAAGCCTTCACTACCCGCCAGGACGTCCGGAAGCCTTGAGGGCGGGACCTTGATCAGCAAGTCATATTTCTCCTCAACGCCGCCAGCCCGCACCATCCTCTTGTCA
>JALWGG010000050.1:0-589 GCA_027013765.1 Acidilobaceae archaeon | reverse complement strand
GGTCTACTTCATCAAGCCTCTTAATACTGACAAACTCTACACCAACCCTGTCCATACGCTCCTTCCAGGCCCTACTAATATCGGGGCCCAGGGGGCCTAGAGGCACGTCACCCGGGCTTAACAGCTTCACGTCCACCTTAACACCACGGTTCCTGTAGGTCTCTGCTAGATGGGTTGCAACCTCATATGGGTACATTCCACATCTATGAGGAGTTTCGGGTACCAGTACAACTATCGTTCCACCCTTGAACTTGGCCAGCTCACTCCTCATCTCCTCCGCGGCCTCCATGGTATAGTTGTGGACGCCCGCCTCGGCCAGGCCTGGATAAGCGTTCCATCCATACTTTGTGCCTAGAGATACTATTAGGTAGTCATACTCTAGCTCTTCCCCGGAATGGAGGCTTACCTTCCTGTTGGCAGCGTCAATGTTTGTTGCTTTATCCACTATTATCCTTGCCCCAAACCTCTTGAAGTTCTCTACTGACGCCCTGATCTTCTCCTTATCTATCATCCCCAACGCTAAATCGGCGTATAAGGGCTGGAAGTCGTGCCAGGGGTCTGCAGTGACCATAACAGTCTCTACATCTAA
>JALWGG010000049.1:445-16540 GCA_027013765.1 Acidilobaceae archaeon | reverse complement strand
CTATCTTATCCTCGGGGACGCCAGCTGCCTTAGCCGCCTCTCTCAGTATCTTTATTCCGTCAGCCCCTAGCTCGTCGGCGAACATTGGGTAGACGAATGGTGTAACACCAGCCATCCTGCCATAGCCAGCCTCTCCAACGAGTTGTGTCACCCTCTCATCGAATCCCCACACGTTTGAAAGCAGCATTGCATCTACTCCAAGTTTGTACATAGCCTTCACTGCCAGGCTACAACTGCTTATAGTATTGCCGCACCAGAATATATCTGGGTTCTTTGTCGATGCATCACTAATTACCCTCTCTGCCGACGCCTCGGTAGCCTTCAGGCTTAGGTCGAAGTCTCCCACGAGCTGCATACCTAGTGCTTGTGCAACAGCTTTTACAGCTGGTATGGGGCTCCGGCTGTATGCTACCTTATGGTCATAGAGTAGCGCTAGCTTCCCGCCTGGCTTGAACTGGGACGCCCATGCTATGCCTGCACACGCCTGTGTGCTATAGTCTGGTGCTGGGAAGAAGTTGTATGGCTTTACAGTTAGCTTCGCGGAGTAGCTCGCACTTATGTAAGCAATCTTGTCTTTAGCAACAGTGTCTGCAAGCTTCTCAGTATCGGCCGTGCCCCACCCGATAATCGCTATTACGCCATACTTATCCCTGAACTCCTTATAGAACGCCTCCGCCTGGTCCGGCTTGTATGCATAGTCCCTCTTTATATACTTGATATTCACTTTCACTCCATCCTTGGTGTATATCCCTTTATCATTGAAGTATTTGAACGCGGTTTCGGCTCCCAGCGAATACCCTTTCCCGACATCGCTCGTGGGCCCGGTCTCGTCTACAAGTAGTCCCACGTTGATCGTGATCTCCTTTGGAGCCTCTCCAGTAGGCGTTGTCTCTGTCTTCTCTGCCGGCGTTGTAGCGCCTGTTGTGCCAGTTGTAGTTGTCTCGCCCTCCCTACCTCCTAGGAGGAAGAATCCGGCGAGGATTATTATGACGATGAGTATTATGCCCCCTAGGACCTTACTATTCACCCGATCCCACCCTAGTCCTTCCATAGAATGTTTTAAACCATAACCTAATATTGATATTTACGGTATAAAAACTTAGCCTAGATGGGAATCTATATTGGCATGGGAGATTAGGGGACGTGTTTTAGGAGGCCCTCCCTTTCTAAGAGCTTGAAGAACTCCCGCATCCAGAGTGGTATGTCTCCCGGGTACCTGGAGGAGACTATGTTGCCATCTACAACTACCGCTTCATCAAGCCACTCTCCCCCCGCAGCTATAACATCGTCCTTTACCCCCCAGTAACTAGTTAGCTTCCTACCCCTTACTACACCCGCACTGATCAGGATCTGGGGGCCATGGCATATCACCGCGACTGGCTTCCTATTCTCTATGAAGTGTTTTACAATCCTTAATGCATCCTTGTCTAGCCTGACCCTCTCGGGGGCTCTTCCACCAGGTATAACTAGCACATCATACTCTCCCGGGTTTACCTCCTCGAATTTCTTGTCAACTTTGACCTTGTATCCATGCTTGCCAGTGATCTCGCCGGGATTAGTGGATGCTATATGGACCTCGAAGCCGGCCTCTAAAAGCCGGTAATAGGGGTAGAGGAGCTCTATATCCTCGAAGTTGTCTGCAGAGATGATTAGTGCCCTAGGCATGCTGGACACCCTGATACTATTGTGTGGGGCGTTAGAATTATAGTTTTCCGTTCAGGGCGCCATTTAAAGTATGGGTATGCTAATGGTAAAGAGTGTTTGCTAGTAGCTGTAGGGCCATAGGCGTAGATACTCCTTTATCCTTCTGAGGACAGCTATCAGGCCTTCGGGTTCGAGTATTATAAATACCGCTATCAGGGTGCCTAGGACTATATACTTGGCGGTGGATGCGATAATGTCTAGACCCATGCCAGTGAGTAGGGGGTTTAGGCTGCTCTCCAGGTTTGTCCATCCAGTCTTCAGGACCAGGACTCCAAGCATGCTCCCCCAGACGACCCTTCCAGGTCCTCCTATCAAAACCATGCCTAGGAGCTCTATTGATACTAGGAGTGTGAATCCCTCCCACCCCACGCCTGCGCTGTAGAGCGCGTATAGCCCGCCGGCAACGCCCGCGTAGAAGCCTCCTATAGTGAATGCCAGTGCCTTCGTCATTGTAACGTTTATCCCAACGATCTCTGCTGCGACATCGTTGTCTCTGACGGCCTTCATAGCCCTACCAAGGCTCCCCCGGGCTATGTTGGCTGCTGCCAGTAGGAGGACTATGGTTATGGCGAGGGCTAGATAGTATAGGGGTATACCCTCTCCAAAGAATATCCCAGCGATCTCCTTCGTCTCGAAGGGTATACTTATGTACTGCTCGGGTGCTATCAGTGAGTATATGTATTCGAGTATGAACTGGGCCGCTAGGCTGGCCATGGCTAAATAGTACCCCTTCAACTTGAAGCTCGGCAGGCTCAGTATGAATCCTAGGCCGGCTGCAGCAAGCCCGGCTAGGGGTATCGCGAGGATGGCATTCACGCCAGCCTTTAATGCTAGCAGGGCTACTGTATACGCTCCGGCCCCCATTAAGGCCGCGTGTGCTAGGCTGACAAGTCCCGCCAGCCCTAGGGTTATGTTGAGGCCGACTGCTGCTATGAGGAAGATCATGAATAGTATGGCCTGGTCCAGATAGTAGCCTTTCAAGTATAGTGGTGCAGTCAAGGCTAGCACGCTGCCTATTAGGAGTCCAGCATAATGTATGGGGTACCTGAGGTGGGCCATATCGGCCCTATACGTCTCCTTAAACACGCCTGCGGGCACTCCTACCCACCCCCTAGACCCTCTCTATCCTCTCTGTCCCGAAGAGGCCGTAGGGCTTGACGAAGAGAACCAGTAGTAAAATGAAGAATGCAAGGTCATACCCTATCCCGGGCAGGTAATCATCTAGGAATAGGCCTCCGAGCTCCTCCGCGACTCCAAGGATAATGCCACCCACTATGACGCCCCCCATACTATCCAGGCCGGCTAGTAGGCTAGCCGCCAGAGCCCGGATGGCGTAGAACTCAAGTTCTACTGAGACCTGGTTCTTGACGGCTAGGAATATACCTCCCAGGGCCCCCACGAGGCCTGCCAGCGCCCAGCTCAGCACCATAAGCCTCCTGACGGGGATCCCATATGCTGCAGCCCCCTCTACATCTTCAGCGACAGCACGCATGGCAGAGCCTAGCCTGGTCTTCTTATGGAGTAGTATTATGACTAGCAGCGCGGTTAGGCTCCCTACAAGTGCTACAATATCGTTGAAGCCCAGGTTTATCGGGCCAAGTCTATATAGCTTGTAGGGTAGAGGGAGTGATGCAGTCTCACCGCCACCTATAGTTATGGTAACCCCCTTGACCAGGTAGTAGACACCCAGCGTGGCCCCGATCAATGCTATGGGCGGCCTACCTAGGAGGGGTCTTGCTACAAGCCTCTCCACAGCTATACTAGCCACAATGCCCGAGGCAATTGCTGCAATGTATGCAACTAGTGGGCTGTGATTGTATGAGACCACCAGCGCCACGTATGCCGCCATCAGGACAATGACTGGGTGGGCGAAGTTTATTGATTTATTAACCCTATATACAATGTTGAATCCGAGGGCTATCATAGAGTAGATTACGCCTATGGTGATTCCTCTAAATGTGGATTCGATTATGAGACCTGCATCCAACCCTGGCACCCCCTAGGAGGCGTCTATTATCTTAACGGTCTTAGTTACTGGCACCCTTCTACCGTCCTCCAGCTTCATGACTACTGTTAATTCATACTCCTTCTCTCCCCTGTATATTGCATCTATGAGCCCGGCATACCTAGACTCTATAACCATCCTTCTAAGCTTCCTAGTCCTAGTCATCTCCTCGTCGTCGGGGTGGAACTCTTTGAAGAGGCTTACAAACCTCTTAACCCTCATCTTCTCCGGCATCCTCATGTTAGCCCTAGACACCTCCCTTTTGAGGAGCTCTAGGACCTCGGGTTTCTGGGAGAGGTCTGAGTAGCTTGTGAACGCGACTTTCCTCCTCTCAGCCCACCTGGAAACGATCTCGAAGTCTATGTTTAACAGGGCCACCAGGTATGGCCTCCCGGAACCTATAATAGCGGCCTCTCCTATGTATGGGCTGAATTTGAGCTTGTTTTGGACGATCTGTGGGGCTATTACTGTACCGTCTGAGAGGGTTATTATCTCCTTAGCCCTATCCTTGATCTTCAAGTGGCCGTCGCTGGTGACCTCGCCGACGTCACCTGTTTTAAGCCATCCGTCTACAATGGTCTTCCTAGTGGCCTCCTCGTTCTTGTAGTAGCCAGCCATGAGGGCTGGGCTGCGTAGCAGTATCTCTCCGTCATCTGCTATCTTGATCTCTGTTAGGGGTAGGGGCTTTCCAACGGTGTCGGGCCTTACATCATCGTCTGGGTGAACTACTGCTATGCCTGCAATTTCGGTCTGCCCGTATATCTGCTTCAAGTTGACTCCTAGGGCGTGGTAGTAGAATACATAGTCCTCTGCGATCATGGCCCCCCCGGTATAGGCTCTCATAACCCTCTTCAACCCGTTCTTGTCTAGTATATGCCTGAAGGCGAGCCAGTATGCAAGGTAGTGTAGGATCCTCCAGGGCAGTGTAGGTTTGCTTCTCCCCTTAACTAGCCTGGACCTGGCGGCCCTCTCCCCGATCCACATTGCTACCTGATATGCTGCCTTCTTGAGCGGGTCGCTATCCTCTATCCTGGCCATTATGTCCTTGGCAAGCCTCTCCCAGATCCTGGGTGGGGAGAATAGGAAGTGGGGTGCTATCTCCCTGAAGTCATGCCACATTGTATGGGGGGCCTCCGGGAAGTTGACCCTGAATCCGGCAAGCATGTGGAGTGAGATGCTCATCATCTGCTCCCCTATCCATGCCGTCGGCAGGAATGATACATACTCCCAGTCCGGCTCTATCGGGTCGAGCATGTATAGCTGGTATGCCATTGCAAGCATGCTCCGATACGTTAGCATCGCCAGCTTGGGTAGCCCGGTTGTGCCGCTTGTCGTGAATAGCCCACATATCCTATCAGGACCCGTATCGGCCAGCATGCGCTTAAGCATGCCTGGATTGGACTTCATAACCTTCCTCCCTAGGGTCAACAGGTCCCCAAATGTTATGATCTTCCTCCCAAGCATTTCCCTGTACTGGTGGAGCCCCTTGGCCTCGTCAACTATTATCTTATCAAGATCGACGCCGGATGCAAGAACCCTGTCAAGCTGCTCCTGCCCCTCGACGAGGGCGAACTTGGAGTCGCTCCTCTCCAGTATATATGCTACCTCGTCGCTCAGGCTATCCCTATATATCCCAATGCTCACCCCACCAGCAGTCTGAACGCCCACCTCATAGATGATCCACGCAGGCCTATTGAAAGTCATGAATGCTGCCTTGTCATCCGGGTTCAAGCCTAGGGCTCTTAGGCCTAGAGCCGCCCATGCAACACGCTCGAAGTAGTCGCCCCAGCTGTATCTATGCCATATACCATACCTCTTCCATCTGAACGCCGTTTTGCCAGGGCTCCTACGCGCTTTATCCACGAGTAGCCATTGGAATGTTGTATCATAGGGCTCCTTTCCCGCCCTGGAGCGTATCTCCTCAGCCAGGGTACCCTCAATCTGCACCCCTATGCACCCCCTAGCCTCCCAGATACGCCTTGACTACCAGTGGATGGTTGACCACCTCATCCGGCCTACCCTCAGCTATCACCTTGCCGAAGTCCATTACAATGATCCTGTCGCAGATATCAGTGACGACCTCTAGGTCGTGCTCTACAAGGACGAATGTTATCCCCCGCGTCTCATAGACCTCTATTATAGCCCTCACAAGGTCCTCCTTCTCCTCCCTGGTCAAGCCCGCCATAGGCTCGTCCATGAAGACCACTTCAGGGTCCTGTGCAAGGGCCCTGGCCAGGTCAACCCTCTTCTGCACTCCCGGGGGCAGACTACCCACTATGTGGTACCTGTACTCGTGGAGGTCTAGCAAGTCTATCACATGCTCGGCCTTCTCCCTAGCCCACTCCTCCCACTTCATGACGCCAGGGGTCCATAATGCATATGACAGCGTGTTCCCCTTCCTCCACGGGTGCAGGCCCGTCATTATATTCTCGATAACATTCATCCCCATAAAAAGCTCGCTGTGCTGGAAGGTCCTCGATATCCCCAGCTTCACCCTAAGATGTGGTGGTAGCCTAGTGATATCTACACCCTTATAATAGACCTTGCCGTGTTTCGGCTTGTAGAAGCCAGAGATCACGTTTAGGAGACTCGTCTTCCCAGCGCCATTGGGCCCTATTATCCCGAGTATCTCCCCCCGGTCGACCTTTATCGATACATCATCAACAGCCCTTATACCGCCGAACTCGACTAGTATATGCTCGGTCCTGACAAGGGTCTCCCTCTCATACTCCTTCTTCCTATAAAGGTCTCCCTTGTCCCATACACGGTCAACCTTCCAGGACTCTATATCGTATGAGAGTCTGGTTCCCCCCAAAAGACCACCGCTTAATTATGATAGTAGCAGGTTTAGGTAAAATAGCTTCCGATTATGTATACCGTATCCAGGCCATATTATTAACACTAAAAGCACCACTATACACGGGTGTGCATACGGTGGTGGCATTGGAGCCTCGACCATGGCATAGGGTATGGCCTAGTGGCGTGCCCAAGACGCTTAGGGAGGAATTCAAGCCGATATACAAGGCAGTATGGGAGGCTGGGAGCCCCGGTAGGTGTAGTCTTGTGCAGGCTGAGACCCTATACTGCTATACAAATGAGATGCTGAGGAGGGTCTCTCAAGGGGTTGCTGCATGGCTTCAATCTAGGGGGGCATGGAGGGGGGCGCAGGTGGTATTCTCTACAAGGAACACCATAGAGGCGATAGCTGCGCTTATAGGAGCGCTGGCATCAGGTGCTAGAGTGGTCCTGGTAGACCCATTAACGATAGGGGAGGACCTCAGGATGCAGCTTGATGGCAGGGAGTTCACTGCGTTGATAGCTGACAGGGAGTTCTTGGAGAGGAACTCTAGTGTAATAGAGGAGGTTGGCATAAAAGAGGTCCTCCTAGTAGATTCAGTAGAGGGGGCTAACTCGTCCCTCAAAATAACCCCAATAACAGGTGTGCTGGGGCTAGATGCTTGGAGGGATCCCGAGGTCGATGAGGGCGACGATTCTATAGCATTATACTACTCAGGCATAGCTGGGAGGACGATGCAGGCGATACACCACCACAGAGGCCTATACCTGTCTACGCTCGCATTCGCACTGATGGCCCGACTCGACGATAGGGACTCCTCGCTGATGGTCCCCTCTATGACCCATATACTAGGCCTCCAACTATCGCTACTATCCCCGCTGATAGCTGGAGGCACGGTAGTTGCTATGAAGAGGTGGAACCTGGACCTGGCGCTTAATATCATAAGACGGGGTATGATAACGTATATAGCGGGGGCCCCCTTAATGCATGAACAGCTGGCAACAAACAGTTCCACGGCTGTAAGGGGCAAGATCAGGCTTGGAGTATCAGCCGGGGCCCCGTTGAAGCCGGAGGTCCAGGACCTGTATAGGGATAGGCTTGGAGCCCCACTAGTCCAGGCATATGGGATGACCGAGAGTCTCATACTAACACTACAACCACCAGAGTTGTCCAATATAAAGGGTACCCTCGGGATACCGTTGCCGGGAGTGGATGCAAAGATAGTAGACCCGGCTGATCCAGGCGTGGAGCTAGGTCCCGGCGGCACAGGCGAGCTCCTCGTTAAGGCTCCCTGGGTTATGAAGGGCTATGAATATCCTGAGGAGAACTCCAAGGCATTCATAGATGGGTGGCTGAGGACGGGGGATATAATCTATATGGACGATAACGGGCTACTATACTTTAAGGGGGTCAGGAAGAGGCTGATAAAGTATAAGGCGTATGCGATCCTACCAAGGGACCTAGAAGTAATCCTAGAATCTCACCCTGCAGTGGCTAAGGCGGTCGTCGAGGGGGAGCCCGACGAGGAGGTCGGGCAGAAGCCCATTGCCAGGGTATGGCTCAGGCAGGGTTCAAGCGTCTCCCCTGAGGAGCTGATGGAGTATGTAAACTCTAGGGTGGCATTCTACAAGAAGCTTAGGAAGGTTATAATAGAGGGGTACATGTAGACAACACCTGGTGCCAGCCAGCATGGCTAGCGACAGGCTAGTGGGTCTGCTAATGATTATGATATCAGTGGTAGTGGTGGCCTCATACATAGTGCTGGTATTCTTCCCGCCACCCGGCACCATACTAGGGTCCCCAATCGACATATTCGTCCTAAAGGTGATGGGGCTAATAGCGCTGCTAACGATCTTCGGCCTGATCGCGTGGATAGGCTACACGCTACTATCCAGTCCAAGAGGCGGAGGCTGAGGAATGGGTGGGGTAAGGCTTAGGTATGCAACCCTAGCCAACTTTATAGCGGTTACTATAAGGATCCTAGTGTCAATAGGATTTATAGTAATAGTAGCTAGGAGGCTGCCTCCGGAGGACTTCGCAGTCCTCGGCATAATACTATCCCTATACAACGGCCTACCCCAGCCGTCGGGCATATGGAATTGGTGGACCCAGCGTTATGTTGGCCTGGGGCTTGCTGGAAGGGATGGTGACCCCGGAGTCGCTCAAGGCACGGGGCTAATAATAAGTATTGTGTACTCTATTACTGCATTCATTCTGTATATGATCATTATATACGTAACCCTGGGCCTTGCAGGGCTAGACGTGTATCCGGCACTGCTCGCCAGCCCCGCCATAATATTCGTGATCCTGGCCAGGCACTTCATGTCGGTTGTAAGTGTTGCCCGGCCCGAGCTGGTTGGCGTTGCAAACCTGCTACACGAGGCTGGAAAGCTTGGAGCTTCCCTGGTGCTCGTCTTGTATATGGGCCTGGGAGTCGCTGGGGCATCTGAATCATTAATAGTTGCAAGCATGCTAATGCTGCTCTTCCTAGTATATCATACCTGGAGGCTCGGGCTCCTGACAATTAGGCGAGACCTGAGGCTGGCCTGGTCCTGGATTCGTGGAGCCTTTATCCCGGGTCTGATAGCGTTGACTGATTTTACTAGAAACCTGATACGCCCTGCATACACGTGGGTGACAAGGCTAGGGACGCCCATAGCGTATATAAACATTGCATTATCAGTGGCCTCGGCTGTCAATAATGCTACACAGAGCATGATACCGGCCCTCTATGCCAAGGTCCTTAGGGGAGGGGATAGGCGTGACCTTGAGGAGTCCCTACGCCTATACATGCTGATATTCATGTATATGATGGGTGTTGCGGCCGCGCTCAGCAGGCCTATAACCAGCATGTTTAACCCTCTATACCTAGACGGCTCCTTCATGGTGGTCCTAGGAGCCCTATTCTCGCTATCACTTGGATTCCTTGTCCAGTTTAGGGGGTTCCTCCTGGCGTATCTACGTGTAGAGGAGCCTGGGAGTGATAGGGTAAAGGTTACCCGCCTACTCCTCATGGAACTTGTATTCATAGGGGCTGGGATAATTGCAGGCGGGTTATTGTCTAGGGATGCTTCTAGCCCGGCCGAGGCTGCTATAATATATATGATGGTAATTGTGGCTACGCAGCTGGCTGGCTCCCTAGTCTACGTTATACAGATACCTGGGGGGTTCAGGTTCCCTTGGAGGGTGTTTATGGAGACCCTGGTATCCTTCATGGTTGTTGTAGTGTACTTGGATGTTTCCGGGGCTAGGGGGGTCCTTGTATATGACTTCTTCGGGGACGCCCCATTACTGGCCTTCCATGTAGCTGTCTCTGGTATAATCTATTCCGGGGTCATGTACCTGGTTTCTCCATGGTTTAGAGGCCTAGCCAGGAGCGGGTTTAGGTATATAAGTGGTCGGCTGGGTTGA
This sequence comes from Acidilobaceae archaeon, assembly GCA_027013765.1. Classification (GTDB taxonomy): domain Archaea; phylum Thermoproteota; class Thermoprotei_A; order Sulfolobales; family Acidilobaceae; genus S012-22. The sequence goes on along the minus strand of JALWGG010000049.1, from coordinate 6,623 downwards.
GGAGTTTATCCCTTACCCAGAGTCCTCCTGACGGTCTTGGCTATCTCCTGCGCGTCTTGGAATATGCTTGGTCCATAGTGTGCCAGCGTGTCGGGCTCCAGTAGTACTATCCTGCCGTCTCTTAGGGCCCTTAGCCCTCCTAGACCCCGTGACTTGAAGTCCTCTAGGACCTTCTCTAGGGTAAGGTTTGTGTATGGAGCCTTCTCATATAGTATCACATCCGGGTCGAATTCTAGGACCTCCTCGGGGCTCGGGTTTATCACCCATGTCTGCCTCTTATGTGAGAAGGGGGTCACCGCGCCCATGTGCCTGAGGAGGTCGTCTATATAGCTGTGGGCGCCCGCTGATACGGGTCCTCCAAGGAATATTTCATAATATAGCTTGACCCCCCTCAACGAGTCCTGTAGCTTGTAGAGGAGCTTCATGGAGTCCCTGGCAAGCCTCCTAGACTCATCGATCCTCCCCGTAACTATACCAACGATCCTTATCTCATCTAGTAAGCCATACACCGTAACGGGTAGAGGTATTGGGTATAGCGTGAATCCCCTGCTCCTAATCTCCTCAAGCACCTTCCTCTGCGCTCCTGTGGTGGTTAGTATGAGGTCGGGCTTTAGCTCCTCAAGCTTGTCATAGAGCACCTTATAGTAGCTCCCCACCTTTGGCTTGTCCTTAGCCCTAGGGGGCTTGTGGCAGTAGAAGCTTACTCCAACGACTTTATCCTCAAGGCCTAGCCTGTAGAGGATCTCCGTGATCGCCGGGGATAGGCTAACTATCCTGGATGGCTCGTCCGGGGCCTCAACCTCCTCCCCGAGGACCTCGGAGTACAGCCTGACCACGGTATCCACCCTAGCCATACATGTACCATTCACCAGGTTAACTATATTAGTATTGAGCCATCCTACCCTACCATGATATAAGCCTGAGTTATATCGTCTAAGGGATGGGGTGGCCGCCTTGCCCAAGCTTTACTCTGAGGATTCCCTCAGGGAGATTGAGAAGAGGTATAGGAGCTGGGAGGAGGAGCTTGTCCCTGAATGGCTCAAGAGGCTTCCCGAGAGGATGGAGGAGTTCACAACCCTGAGCGGGATACCCATAAAGAGGCTATACACTCCTCTAGACCTAAAGGATTTCGATTACATGGAGAAGCTCGGATTCCCCGGGGAATACCCCTTCACTAGGGGCATACACGCCACCATGTATAGGGCCAGGATATGGACTATGAGGATGTTCAGCGGGTATGGAGGGCCGGAGGAGACTAATGAAAGGCTAAAGTTCCTCATCAAACACGGGGAGACCGGGCTTAGCCTCGCATTCGATTATCCAACACTGATCGGGATCGATCCAGACGACCCGATGGCGGAGGGCGAGGTAGGCATTGTGGGGGTGAGTGTTCCAACGGTTGTGGATATGGACATAATATTCAGGGACATAAACCTCGGCGAGGTAACCACCAACATGACTATTAACCCTCCAGCCCCTGTACTATACTCATTCTACCTGGCAGTTGCCGAGAAGCAGGGAGTACCATACTACAAGGTTGGAGGCACCACGCAGAATGACCCCCTCAAGGAGTTTATAGCCCAGAAGAGCTACGTGTTCCCGCCGGAGCCTGCTGTAAAGGTGGCGATGGACCTTATAGAGTATAGCATAAAGAACACACCCAAATGGAACCCTATAAGCATTAGTGGATACCACATAAGGGAGGCCGGGTCCACGGCAGTCCAGGAGCTGGCATTCACCCTTGCAGACGGGATAGAGTATGTGCGCCAGCTGATATCCAGGGGGATGGATGTAGACGAGTTTGCCCCCAGGCTCAGCTTCTTCTTCGACAGTCACATAAACTTCTTCGAGGAGATCGCGAAGTTTAGGGCCGCGAGGAGGATGTGGGCCAAGATAATGAAGGAGTGGTTCGGGGCCAAGAAGAGGAGGAGCCTATGGCTGAGGTTCCATACACAAACCGCGGGAGTCAGCCTCACCGCCCAGCAGCCGTGGAATAATATAGTAAGGACCGCGATAGAGGCCCTAGCAGCAGTCCTAGGAGGAACGCAGAGCCTCCACACAAACGGGTTCGACGAGCCATTCAGGGTCCCGAGCGAGCTCGCCGCCATGATAGCGCTGAGGACTCAGCAGATAATCGCCTATGAGACGGGGGTTGCAGACACTATAGACCCCCTGGCTGGGAGCTATTTTGTAGAGTGGCTTACAGACGAGATGGAGGAGAGGGCATGGAGGTATATCGACAGGATAGAGAGGATGGGGGGCATGCTGGAGGCCGTCAAGAAGGGCTTCCCCCAGAGGGAGGTGACTGAGGCAAGCTACAGGTTCCAGAGGGAGGTTGAGGAGGGTAAGAGATTCATAGTTGGCGTCAACATATTCGAGCAGGAGGAGATCGATGAGATAAGGAACGTGCCCCTACTGGAATTCGACCAACAAGAGATAGAGAATAGGATGAAGGAGAGGATAAAGAGGATAAGGAGCGAGAGGGACCAGGCAAAGTGGAGGAGAACACTGGACGAGCTTAGGAGGGCCGCACAGCGCGGGGAGAACGTGGTCCCATACATACTCCAGGCTGTCAAGGCAAAAGCGACGCTGGGAGAGGTTATGGGGGCGCTGAAGGAGGTGTATGGAGTATATGTCGAGCCACCAATCTACTAGGAGGATAAAGGTACTAGTAGCAAAGCTAGGCATAGACGGCCACGACCGAGGGGCCAAGGTGATTGCAAGAGCCCTCAAGGACGCGGGCTTCGAGGTAGTATACACCGGGATAAGGCAGACCCCAGAACAAGTAGCAATGGCGGCAATCCAAGAGGACGTGGATGTGATAGGGGTTAGCATACTGAGCGGCGCCCACATGCACCACATGGAGAAGCTGATGGAGAAGCTCAGAGAGCTTGGCGCAGATGATATACCAGTAGTTCTAGGCGGAACCATACCACTACCAGACCTAGAGCCCCTAAAAAGGATGGGGATAAGGGAAGTATTCCTACCGGGTACAAGCCTCAAGCACATCATAGAGATCGTAAGGAGGCTTGCAGAGGAGAAGAGGGCTCGCGAGGCCGAGTCACTAGTCTAAGCCTCCTCGACTCGATACCATAAATATTTAACCAGGTAATATGCATTTAATTTATCCGGACCTGGAGGGAACGCTAGTGAAACCTGTTAAGGCCATAACAGTCCTGGGCGTGCTCCTTGCACTTCTACTACCAATAGCACACGGATCGGCTCCGGTTTATCCTCCAATAGAGCTAGTAGGCTCCGTGACGGTTCTGGACTATGTTTACAAGATTGTATGGAGCCCTGATGGCAGTAACCTAATAATACTCACTGGTAAAGGCCTCAGCATGTTCAATTCGGCAGGAACACTTATATGGAGTAAGGAATTAGTAGAGGCCAACGACCTAGATGTTAGTCCTGATGGAAAATACATCATGGTTTCCTACTTTGACATGGTAGAAGTGTATGACTTATACGGTAGGACTGTTAGCAGGATAAAAATGAATCATATTAACGGGGTTATAGTTGACACGGACTGGAGCCCTCATGAGGCAATAGCCATAGGCGGGGTCATAATAGAGGATGTAGGCCAAAAACCATTTATCTCTGCATACAAGCCAGGCGGCGACGTTCTATGGTTTAGGAAGCTAAATTATACAGACTATAGGATCCAGCAGGTGGAGTGGAGCCCTGATAAGAGGATGCTGGCAGCCCTCCTGGCTCCAGTTAGTGGAGATGTCGACACGTTCTACATAGTAGTCTGCAATTCAAGTGATGGAGTAATCCTATGGACTAAACGCTTCCATCAGAACCAGCTGGTCATTGAGCCAACAATATCATGGGACCCGCGGAGCCGTATACTGACTCTTGTATACTATAATAGTAGTGGTGGTAAGCCTCCGCAAGGGGTTATAGGCATAGTCAACCTAGCTAGTGTAGACGGCTCCATACTCTGGTCAGCAAGCCATGTGGTTCCAGGCGCATCTAGGTTATGGGCTTCGTGGAGCATTGACGGGGAGCTACTAGCTGTAGCAGCGATCGAGGGCCAAACACTCACGGTATACAATAGGAGTGGTAGTAGAGTGTGGAACGCTACCATTGATGATGGAATAAGTGATGTTGCGTGGAGCCCGATAGATGATAGGATAACTGTCACTCATAGTGAAGGGCTATCGGTCTACAACATGCTTGGAGAAGAGATACTCACACTAGATCAATCGACTATCGGATCCGGCCTCTACCTATTGTCCTGGAGCCCCGACGGGTCTAAAATAGCTGTGGCCAGCTTCGAAGGCTATCTAAGCAACTACATAATACTTATTAGAGGGTTTGACAATGCCTATGGGGTACTAAACCTGCTAGGCCCGGCTGGAACCATGATCATGGTAGAGGATTATGTTTCCAGCTGGGAGCCAGTCGGGATCCCGGAATCCGGGGTGCTACGCCTATACCTGAAACCCGGAAACCACACAATAATCTACACCCTACCCTTGCCAGCAAACCTCATAGGCGATCCAGAGGCCCTTACAGGGGAAGTTGAGGTAACGTTAGGAACATGGAGGATTATAGAGGTCAGGCTCCCCCTGGTTTCAGACATCTTGGGGAGACTGGAAGTCGTGGGGCCTCCAGGATCAATTGTAACCATAAGCTGGCCGGGAAACAGCTTCCAGGCGGAGATACCTAGTAGCGGTATTTTAAGGCTAGAAGCCGTTGCTCCAGGAACGTATATGGTAAACGTGATCCTACCCATACCCCCAGGGACCATTGGCCCCAGTGATGGTCTACGGGAGACCATCAACGTTACTATAGAGCCTGGATCCCTAGAAACAGTGGAGCTAGGCGACCCACGGTCGATGCTGGCAACGATAAGAATTGCAGGCAGGCCTGGCTCAAGCGTTGTAATAGAGTGGGGCGGAGGCTCGGGTCCGGGATACACTGCTAGCTTCATAATACCCGGGTCAGGGAGGCTTGAGATTCTGGCAGTACCTGGAGTCTACAATGTCTCTATAGATGGTGTGTATAAGCTAGTAGAAGTGGGGCCAGGGGAGGTTATAGATGTCGGCCAGACTACTATAAATACAAGCACACCAATCCCCAGAACTGAAGATAAAATCGATGCAGCAAGCCAGCAACCAACAACTAGTAGTTATGAAAGCGTTGTAGAGACGATCCAGACGACGCCACAGGGGCATACTGGCGTAGGGTCTAATAGTATAGGTGGTGGAACGGGATCTGCTAGTATTAATGTAATCACGAGTACATCGAGCCCGCTTGGCATGGCCGGCTCCACCAGAGAAAATCCATTCATGATGGCTAATACACCCCCAACACAGGGAGAAACTGTAACAAGGCTTGAGCTGGATAATCGCTCAAATACTCTTGGATATAGTATACAAGGTGTAACCAGCGGTGGTAATGGCAGTATTAAGGTTAAACTGGGCCTTATAATCTTGATGGCAGTTCTAGCCGGTTCATCTGCTCTAGCATATCTCAGGGTTGTTAGGAATAAGCGTGTCGAGGCCATGCCGGGGGATACGGTGGAGGTAGGTATTATAGATAAGGTCCTGGAGTCCAGGCTATCCATCCTAGCAGCGGAACCGCCATGTAGTGGCGCTATAAAGGCTAGGCTGAGGGAGGAGGTAGCACCTCCAGGTTATGAGGGTGAGTGGTCTTGCTGCAAGCTAGGCTGCGGGGGTTGGGGCTGTGTATACAAGTGTAGTAGGGGCGAGGATACTGTTGTATTCAAGATTGCCAGGGGGTATGAGGAGGTCCTCGAAGGCGGCCAGGTACCCACGGTGAGCGAGCGCCTCATGAATAAGGTCATAGAGCAGGCTAGAAGGGTTAAAGCGTTGAATCATAGGAACCTTCTACGCCTACTTGCATACTCTAGCACGGCTCCACTGCTTGTATATGAGTATGCTGATGGGGGCAGCATAGAGTACCAGATCGGTAGCGGGTGGCGTCCAAGCCTCAGGGATATACTTGTCCTAGGGATCCAGGTGGGCGACGCCCTTAGATACCTCCACACGAGGGGCCTGGTGCATGGGGATGTTAAGCCCGGGAATATACTATTCAAGGATGCCCGGGCAAAGCTCGCAGACTACTCAAGCCTGACGAACCTACTGGCAACCATGAGCTCAAGCGTAATGTATACCCCTGGCTGGAGGGCTCCGGAGCAGGTGTT
>JALWGG010000049.1:0-435 GCA_027013765.1 Acidilobaceae archaeon | reverse complement strand
AGGAGGAGTAGTGAGATGGCTCTCGAAAACATGGTTGACGTTTACCAGTTAGGCAATATCCTCCTATACCTAGCCACAGGGGAGTTTGTAGACGGTGAAGAGGCCCTAAGTAGAGACAAGCTCGATAGAGCCTTGTCTATGGTAGAGCATGACGGTCTCAGGGAGTTACTGGGGGAGATGCTTAGGCCGGAACCCTGGGAGAGGCCTAGTAGTAGTGAGGTCGTCAAAAGACTACTATCATTATACAGAGAGTATACCGGGGAGCCCTGAACACGCTATACTATACACTATATACTATTATTAACTAGCTCGGCTGGATACACTATCCAGTGGTGCACTGGGGTTGGCTGATAAGGACCGCGTCAGGAGCCTGATAGACGCTGCCAGGAGGGGCAACCTAAGGGCTATGGGAAAGCTACTCACACTCCTGGAGAG
>JALWGG010000048.1 GCA_027013765.1 Acidilobaceae archaeon | reverse complement strand
GTTGTTGACCCATTCTATGTGGCTCATTATCACTCCTCCCGAGTTAGCCAGTATATCGGGTATCACCACTATACCCTTCCTGGTCAATACCTCCTCAGCCTCCGGCGTTGTCGGGCCGTTTGCCGCCTCTGCTATGATCTTCGCCTTTATCCTGTCGGCGTTCTCCTCGGTGATCACGTTCTCTATAGCTGCTGGCACTAGTATGTCTACGTCTAGCTCCAGGATCTCCTCTATCCCGATCTTCTTCTCCGCCTTCTCATAGTGTATCACGCTACCCGTCTTGCTCTTGACAGCCTTCACGTCGTCCGGGTCGAGGCCCTTGCTTGAGTAGATGCCACCCCTGCTATCGCTTACCGCAACCACCTTGGCACCCATCTCGTGGAGGAACTTTGCCGCGTAGTAGCCCGCGTTTCCATAGCCCTGCACCGCTACGGTCCTGCCTTCTACTCCTCCGAATACCTTGACTGCTGCCTCCCTGGCTGTGATTGCTGTGCCATACCCTGTTGAGATGATCCTTGTGTATAGTCCTCCAAGGTCTACGGGCTTCCCTGTGACTACCCCGAAGAACTGCCCCCTCTTTATCCTGCTGTACTGGTCGAAGTACCATGACATCACCTGGGGGTCTGTGTAGACGTCTGGGGCCGGTATGTCTTGGTCTACGCCTACAATGTCGCTTATGGCCTCGAAGTATGCCCGGGATAGCCTCTCAAGCTCCGACTTTGACAGTAGGTGGGGGTCAACCCTTATGCCCCCCTTGCCCCCACCGTAGGGTAGGCCTGCAAGCGAGTTCTTCCAGGTCATCCACATGCTTAGGGCTATGACCTCATTCATGGTGACGTCTGGATGGTACCTGACGCCGCCCTTGTAGGGGCCTAGGGCGCTGTTGTGCTGGCTCCTCCAGCCTATGAATACCTTGACGCTCCCGTCATCCATCTTGACAGGGATCTTCACCTGGAGGATCCTCTCGGGGACTGCAAGCATCAGGTACACGTCTTCTCCAAGGCCTAGGAGCTCGATGGTCTGCTTGAGCTGCTTCTTCGCCTCCTCATAGGGATCGTGTGGGTGCACCATTCCCATTGCACCATGAATATATATAGCCTTCATGGTATAAATGCTCGCAGCATTCTAACATATTGTTTTATACAAATTATTAGGGATTATAACCCTATACGCCATACCACCCTACACCCATCAACATAACTATTAAGACCATCGAGGAATGTATGGGGGGCCAGAGCCCCGGCGCCTCACGGGCCCCATCAACGGGGATCCTCGGCCGGGGGTCGCACCCCCCAAATAGGTTATATGTGCTGGGTTGACGGCTATATTCCCGCTGGTGTGTATTGGTGGAGTGTGTGGGGCTTGTTACGGACTTCGGGGATAGCCCCTATGCTGGTATAATGAGGGCTGTGATAAAGAGTATCGCCGGGCCCGGGTCGTGTGTGGTCGATTTAGACCATAGCGTCCCCAGCTATAGTAGCCTGGCCGGGGCCTATGTGGTCTTCCACACCTACAGGTGGCTCCCTAGGGGTAGCATTATCACTGTGGTTGTTGACCCTGGGGTTGGGTCTGCGCGTGAGGCTATAGCCGTGGAGGCCGGGGACTACCTCTTCATAGGCCCGAATAACGGCGTCCTCTACCCCGCCATAGCCCGGGAGGGGTTTAGGAGGGCGGTAGCCATATCGCCGCAGAGGGTGG
>JALWGG010000047.1 GCA_027013765.1 Acidilobaceae archaeon | reverse complement strand
CCCCTAAGGGCCCGTCGTCTAGCCTGGTTAGGACGCCGCCCTGACACGGCGGAGGTCCGGGGCTCAAATCCCCGCGGGCCCACCAAACTTATCTTAACGGAATTATCCTTACAGTCCTCCTACGGACTACAACTAGCTTGCCATAGGGATCCCCTACGGCTTCGAGGGCCGAGATTATCCTGTTCGCAATGTACTCTGGATCCACTGGTAGGAATCGCATCAGCATTACACCAGGTATGCCAGGGTTAGTGAGGGCTATTCTCCCGAAGTCCTTATCAAATGTTATTATTATTCTCTTTTCTCTTATTGAGAGTTGCACTACCTGCTCATCACTAATACCAGGTTTTACCTCCCAGACTGATACCACGTCATAGCCAGAGCTTCGGAGGGACCGGATAGTGGTTCTCGGAATGTTCTCATCTGCCAGGATTTTAGGCTTTGACGACAACTTCCTCCCTCAACACCCTAGCCGCATATCTTACCGCTGCCAGCACGTCCTCCCGAGTGAGGTGCGGGTATTCCTTCAGTATATCGTCAATCGACCACCCATTAGCGATAAGCTCCAATATGAAGTAGACCGGAATCCTCGTCCCTTTTATAACAGGCTTACCACCCATAATTTTCGGATCAACAACTATCCTCTCCCCAGCACCAGTCACAAACACCTACCCCCTAGCTATACCTAGTAGACTCGCCTCACTTAAACCTAGCTTATTGCAGTATCAATTAATATACATAACTGATTGCATATGACATCCTCTTGGTCGACTATTACTCATGGAGTACATACATCTAAATATTGTATGATTTTAGCATTCTCACACGGCAGAGGTCCCAGGGTTCAAATCCCTGCGGCTCCACCAAATCCACCATCCCAAATCATTCTACTCCATCCTGATGCACCACTCAACACACTAGCCTACCAGAATCCTTCGAGAGCTATGATGACGTATCCCTAGAAGGCTTAGCAATGCTAGTCGTGTGTAAATTACTCTCGACCAGAACAAACCTACCTAACTCATACTAGAGAGTTGTAGCGAGGAGGCCGGAGCGCCCGTCGTTGATGGACGCAATCATGCACACCACAGAATAATATCAATACTTGAAGACACTGGTCCAGGAGACGTTCCTCCTTAAGGCTTGAGATACTAGTATTGTATGTGGGGGCAGCGGGGGTGATGACCAGGGCACGAGCTGACATGTGATGTGCGGTCGTTGCGTTGACCCGCCGCCCCCAGTATACGGTATGTACCTGGACCCAATAAACTCTATGCTCTGTTAGAGCAGAAAATGCTAAAGATGCTCTAGATGACCCCCTCTTTCCTCGAACATTTGTCTTCTTTTTTAGCCGTGGAGCCCACACTATATCCTCTAGGGTATTAGAGGATTAGTCGAGCACTACTTATCTGAGTCCGCCTCGCCAGACGTATCAGGGAAGGAGCCAGGAAGCATGACTTTAAGTGTTGAGGTGTGTCTTGTAGAGCTTCTGAGCCAGGTCTGGGTCCTAGGGGTAGACCCTGGGAGTATGTGGGGGCCGCCGAGGACCTCCTAGAGGAGGCAGGAGAAGGGCTCGGAAAGTGTGATGCCAGACGGGCTGCCGAGAAGCTATGGGGGAGCGGCGGCCAAGGAAAGGAAGCCCCTGCTAGTAGGCGGCCCCGACGGAGACCGTGATGAATAAAGCCGTGCTAGACATACTATAC
>JALWGG010000046.1 GCA_027013765.1 Acidilobaceae archaeon | reverse complement strand
ACTCTAGGCAACCTCCTGGCAGAGAAGCTCTCAAGGATGAAGGAGGTCAAGACTGCATACTACACGGTCCCCCACCCGCTGGAGGACAAGATAGTAGTCCACCTAACCATAGAGGAGGGCGACCCCGTGGAGCTGCTCCAAAAAGCCCTGGACGAGATCATGGAGGAGGCGGAGGAATTCATCAACGAGTACAAGAGGGCGTTAAAGGCTAAGGGAGTAGAGATCGAGGAGGGATGAAGGAGGAGACCCGCATACTATTATCCAGGTGCAGCAGGGACTTCTGCATAGCACTCATACTAAGAGGCCACGGGATAGATGGCGCAATAGCCGGGAAGGACTGCAACGAGATCTGCATGAAGGCCAGGGACAAGGGCTACCTAGGCGAGCTCAGGCTAAGCGAAGGCCCATGTACATGCGGGCTACAAGAATACCCTGGGACCCACAAGCCCGGGGCGATGCTCCTAGACAAGGTCCTCGCACAGCTCAAGAGACTCCAAGAATTATGCACACTACTAGACAAAGGACAGTAATGCTACAGAGAACATGGGCAGACCAATATTATTTATAAGACTAGGATCAATGCCAGACTCATACAGGGGTTAAGAGGATTGACGGAGAAGGGGGTATACAAGGTTAAGGTAGGGGAGAAGGAGATAGAGATCGACACGCATGTACTAGAGGTCCTCCAGAGGTATGTCCACACGGAGATGAGCCTTGAGGAGCTTGCAGCCCGTCTGGGATTAGAAAGCTGGGAGGAGGCATATGAGTTCGTCAAGAACATACCAGCATGGATCCTATGGATACCATCAACCCTATGGAAGACTATGAGGGGTATGGAGGCAGTAAGCAAGGAGGTATCGAGGCCATCCAGGAAGTAACGGCTATGGCTATGACCGGGCGTTCCAGCACCGACCCTATCCCGGGGGGAATGAGGTGAAACTTCCGCCCCTGGGGAGCCAGGAGCTATTTAAAAGAATATAAAAAGAACTATGTGAGTTATCCCTGTTTTAGGATCCCCTCAAAGACCCGTCTACCCACCAGCTGAACCAGCAGCCATACGCCCAGGCCTCCTATGAACGCGAGGGTCTCGGGCGTTGTAAGGTATCCTGCTATTCCCGGAGTATACTCCGCACCCTCGGCTAGCAGGTTGTAGAGCGGGTTGGCCTCAAGCCTGACGGCCTGGGGAGTGTAGTTGAATGGTATGGATAGGAATACTGCTATGCCCAGTATGGCTAGCAGGGCCGCCGGCAGGGGGGCCCTCCTAGATAGTATCACTGGCGTGACGACGCCTAGCAGTACAGTTATGACCCAGAATACTGGTGCTACGCTCCCAACCAGTATCTCCTCTGCGACCAGCCTTGCATCGCCCCAGCTGGCCATTGATACAAGGCTCCACCCTACAACGAATATGAAAGCTACTAGCGCATACCTGAGCTCCCTGGAGTAACCCTCCCCCACGTGGTCTCCTAGAGAGTCTAGCCTTGCGATTATGATTGTGAATGCGGAGCCCAGGGCTAGGCTTGCCGATATGAATAGTATGGGCGCCATGGACGCATACCACGCCGGCACAGCTATATTCACGCCGTAGGCCATACCGAGGTTAGCCTCTAGGAGCAGGCTGGCGGCTAGGGCAATCAACCCTACGATCTTAGCCCTCCCATATACTCCATCCCGGAGCACCAGCACTATGTACAGTATCCGCGCGCCGCCGTATAT
>JALWGG010000045.1 GCA_027013765.1 Acidilobaceae archaeon | reverse complement strand
TCCCTCCGGAGACTATAGTCGAGGTGATAACTAGGCTAGGCGAGAATAGCAGGCTCATCATTGCAGGCGACCCCGTCTTCCAGAGGACCAGCGAGCCCGGAAAGGATGGCGCGAGCCTTGCAAGAGAGGTCCTCATGGGGGAGGAGGGAGCAGTCATAGTAGACCTAGGATTAAAGGATATAATAAGGCCGGGAGCCCGCAGGGGGATAAGGCTACTCCTAGAGCTCAACATGAGGAAGCGGGGGCTTGATGAGGTAGAGAAGAGCGTGTATGAGGCCGCCCGGATAAGGGCGCCAGACGCCGATATAATAACAGTAGTTAACCTTATCGACCCCAGGAGGAGGTGGGGTATCGAGAGTGAACACGTGCCAGACGCACTAATCATAGTAAAGGAGGGTCACATGGGCAGGCTCATAGGGCAAGGCGGTGAAAGGATCTCTCAGATCGAGGAGGATACTGGGCTGAGGGTTAGGGGTATACCACTAACGCTAGACTTCAGAGAGCTCATCCGGGCAATACACCCGGTATCATGGATACACAAGTATATACATGATACAGACTTCGCCGGGCCACTCCTCAGACTGGAGGTTGCTAAAGGCAACCTGGGACCACTCATGGGGCAACGCGGCGTGTATATAAGGTTCATAGACGAGATCGTGAAGAGGCTGCTGGGCATAGGAGTCTACGTCATAGAGGTTGAGGAGAGGAGGAGGAAGAGGAGGCGATAGCCCCCTAATCCTCATCCTCATACAACTCTATAACCACGCGCGCCTTTACCTTGTCCCTTGAGAATGGTGGCATCTCCTCGCCCAGGTCTATACCTATAACTATAGGGTTCCCCATGTCATCCGTGAACCTGACCTCGGCAACGTATCTCGGCCGAGGACCTCCCTCCTCCATCATCTTGATCATTGACTCATATATCCTGGATATAGCCATCTGTAGGGATAGCGGGCTCGCGAAGTCCTCGGGTTTAAGCGTTATGGATGCAATATTCTTCAATACCTTGCCTACCCTAGCCTCCCCATCGAAGCTCTTCAGAAACCTTGTCTCCTCGCCCATCACTGTCCACCACCTAATTGTTTAATAGGAGAGGCGTTATTAAGCTGGTATGTATAACAGTAGGGAGAGGCGCCTGGGTGTGGGAGCTCGATGCAGGGTAGGGATAATATTAGGCCTATTGATTATATGAAGATGATCGAGGCCAAGTGGCAGGATAGGTGGAAAAGGGATAGGCTATTCGAGGCGGACCCAGACCCTTCAAAGAAGAAGTTCTTCATAACATTCCCATACCCCTATGTAAACGCCTACCCGCATCTAGGTGGAGCCTTCACCGTGCTGAGAGTCGACATAATGGCCAGGTTCAAGAGGATGAAGGGGTACAACGTATTATTCCCGCAGGGATGGCACGCGACCGGGGGGCCTATAGTAGCTGCGTCGCTGAGGGTTAGGGAGGGTGATGAGAAGCAGATTAAGGCTCTAATGGACATGGGTGTGCCCCGGGAGGAGATCAAGAAGTTCGAAGACCCAGCATACTGGGTCAAATTCTTCACCCAGGGGTGGAGGAGGGACCTTGAGAGATACGGGCTAAGCATAGACTGGAGGAGAGAGTTCCACACAACAAGCCTAAACCCATACTACAGCAAGTTTATAGAATGGCAGTACCTGAAGCTGAGGGATAAGGGCTACGTAGGCAAGGGGGAGCACCCTGTAGTATGGTGTCCTAAGG
>JALWGG010000044.1 GCA_027013765.1 Acidilobaceae archaeon | reverse complement strand
GGCATGGTATGGACCCGACGCCATTCATAATGCTATTCGTGGTTATGGACCCCATAGGGGTTACTCCATACTTTAACGCGGCTCTAGGACGAGTCAAGCCGGAGGATAGAGGTGTGGTAATTAGAACGGCATTAATATCTGCATTCCTACTCCTAGTCACATTCACACTATTAGGAGACCTGCTGTTCAAGATACTAAACGTGACGATAGACGACTTCAGAGTGGCAGCAGGGATAATACTCCTGATATACGCCGTTGCAAGCCTATTCGAGGTTCAAATAGGAGAATCAAAAGAGGCTGAATCAGTAGCTATATTCCCCCTTGCGACACCATTATTAGCCGGGCCGGGAGCAGTATCGGCGGTGATATACATAAAGTATACGTATAATACTTTAACGGCTCTAGCAGCGATAGGCGTAAATATACTAGTAGCGTATCCGATACTAGCATCATCATCATTAATACTAAGACTAATGGGGAGGCACGGGGCTCTGCTGATAGACAAGTTCATGAGCCTAGTTCTAGCAGGCTTCGCGATATCGATAATACGCGAGGGGATAGCATAGGTAGTGTGGAGGATGCCTATGAGTAGGGTCATCGAGCTACTAGCCAGGCTAGTCCAGGTGGATACAGTGAATGATCCTGTAAGGGGTAAACGGGTAGACATTAGCAAGGGTAGCCAGATAGCGGAGATACTGGCGGAGGAGTGGGGCTCAAAGCCGCTTATAATAGAACGGATGGGCTTCCCAAGCCTGGTCTACGTCAGGGGTAGTGGAGCCCCGGTGACACTGGTGATGGCTCATATAGACACGGTGCCTCCAGGCCCGGGATGGGATAGCGACCCCTTCGAGCTCACAATTAAGGGTGATAGGGCCTATGGGAGGGGAGCCGCGGATGATAAGGGTAATGTTGCAGCCATAACAATGGCGTTGAGGGACTATTATCCTGAGAATGGTACAATAGTGGTTGCCTTCACAAGTGACGAGGAGATAGGAGGGCGCAACGGGGCAGGCTACCTGAGGGACTGGTTGAGGGATAACGGTCTATGGCCTAACTACCTTGTAAATGGTGATGGAAGCCTTTCACGGATCATAAACAGGAGGAGGAACGCCTTCAATGTGGTTCTAAGGGTGAAGAGTGAGAAGGATGTGGTAGACGGATGCCCGGAGTCTAGGACGTATAGTGCAGTAATTAGGGAGAAGGAGACGATGCACGCCGCATACTTCACCCCGGGAGTGGATACACACCCACTAATCCAGGCCGCTGAGCTCGTGAGGTTGAAGGAGTATCCTGTTATAAGCATTCACGGCGAGTGGGTGAAGTCAAATGTTATCCCACATAGGGTTACAGTGAAGCTGGCTTCTGATAGGTGTAGTGAGACTGTGGAGGTTGATATCGGGCTTACTAGGCTGCTCAAGGCGTTGATACCACTGACTAGACCCGTGATAAACACATTATATTACAGTGATTATGGTATAACTGCAACTCCAAACGTGTACAGGCTCGTTGATGGGTGGCATGAGGTTGTGATTGACGTAAGGGCCATGGCGGAGGCTGGGCAAGTCGGGAGGGCGTATGAAGCAATAGCTGGTGAGGTCCTCGCTGGCGTGGAGTATAGTATTGAGGTTAGGGGTGGGGGAGGATACCTGTACACGCCCAAGGCCTCAAGGCTTGTATCCATAGCGTCAAGCATCAACAGGGGGCTGGGCCTGCCGGGGGAGCCTATAGAGGC
>JALWGG010000043.1 GCA_027013765.1 Acidilobaceae archaeon | reverse complement strand
GTATAGCATGTTGCCTAGGAGATGGGCCAAGCCGCCGTGGAGGAACATTGATGTCAGCAGTGTGTGAAGCTTCTCTCCCGCCATGATCATGGCTGGCTTCATGCCCAGCTCGTTGACCACATCCACATAGGACACAGCTCCAGGAACAAGCAGGCCTGGAAATAGTATTCCCATAAAGAATATTAGTACATTTAATATTATAAGTGTCATATTAATTATTGGCGGCTCTGAGGCTGGCACATTCTCGTCTGATACAGGTATCCCCAACCCCATGACACCATTATACAGATTAATCCATCCCGTCTACTTTAAGACTCGCTATAACACTATTAAATATTCCTGGCAGGGATCGTATGAGAGGTACTGGTGTGGAACCGTGAAGGTGCGGGCCCATGTGCTTGTCAAGGGTATTGTGCAAGGCGTATTCTTTAGGGCAAATATGAAGAGGGTTGCAGAAGAGGCAGGCGTTTCTGGCTGGGTCCGGAATCTCCCAGACGGCGAGACGGTTGAGGCCGTCCTTGAGGGCGATAGGGAGGCTGTTGATAGGGTTATCTGTTGGAGTATGCATGGCCCGCCAATGGCGGTGGTTAGGGAGGTTAGGGTCTCCTTCGAGGATTATAGGGGGGAATATAAGGGGTTTAGGATAGTCTATTAGGGTTCTAGATCCACCTCTTCTTCCTATGGTACCATTTGACATTCTTATAGCTTATCTTATGGCTGCCCATGCCTAGGTAGAATTCCTTTACATCCTTATCTTCTCTGAGGACCTCTGCAGGCCCCTCGGTGACTATTCTCCCATTCTCCATTATATACCCGTAGTCGGCTATCTCAAGCGCTTTAACGGCATTCTGATCGGCTAGTAGCATTGTTATACCCTCATTATCATGCATCGTCTTTATCGATTCATAGACTTGTGAGACTATCTTAGGTGCAAGGCCTAGGCTAGGCTCGTCCAGTAGCATGAGCTTAGGCTTAGCCAGGAGTGCAAGGCCTATAGCGAGCATCTGCTGCTCGCCCCCGCTAAGGTAGCCTGCCCTAGTATTCCTCCTAGCCTTGAGCCTCGGGAAGTAGTCATACACGATCCCGGGATCAACCTTATTGCCCCACGCGTATGATACAGCATCTATGTTCTCCTGGACGGTTAGCTCCCTGAAGATCCTCCTCCCCTCAGCAACATACACTATGCCAAGCTTTGCAATAGTATCGGGATCCCTATTCTCGATGCGCTCGCCCTCAAACAGGATTTCTCCCTTGGTAACTCGCCCTCTTTCAAGTTTCAACACGCCCGACACCGCTTTAAGTAGGGTACTCTTCCCAGCTCCATTAGGTCCTAGTATAGCAGTTATACTGCCACGCTCAACTACTAGGTTCAGATTCTTGATTACAAGTATGAAGGGATGATACATTATCTCTACATTCTTCACCTCAACCATCCTCAAGGAGACCACCTCCAAAATAATATAAATTAAAAAGTAGGGTTTAGAGTATTACATTATCATATCCTAGCCCTGCTCTATGGTAACCTTGACACAGTCTACCTCCTTAGGTGCCTGGTAGGGTCCCTCGATCTTTAGCTTGCCCTCCTTAGTGAACTCTACAATATAGACCTTACTATGAGCTACATGGTTGTTGGGGCAGAACCTCACGTCATCGGCAGTTAATCCACCGAATTTGAAGGGCTCTCCGTTACAGGAGGACTCCAGCGCCTCCTTGATGGCCTCCCCACCCTTCTCC
>JALWGG010000042.1 GCA_027013765.1 Acidilobaceae archaeon | reverse complement strand
GGGGTAGGGTAAGGAGCTTCAAGGTAGGCGAACCCCCCATATATGGGGCTCCGATATTCATGGGCAAGCCCATACCCCCGGGAGAGGTTGGGGGCCTCCAGGGCATAGTCTATGCTGAGGTGGGGCCGGAGGGCGTGGTTGTTGTTGCTAGGAAGAGTGGTAGGAGGCATACTGCATCCTCTCCTAAGGTCCTCCCCCTGGGGTGGGAGAGGGGTGTCCTGGCATCGATACGTAGGGGGTCCATGGCTTATCCGGCCCTGGTTGACAGGATCAACTATCATAAAAGGACTATAGGCCTGTATACAAGGTATGAGGGTGAGGCAGACTATATAGAGCTGGGTAGTGTAAAGGTTGATATAGACTCCTACACGGGTAGAGTCTAGGATGGCAGCTAGGGTTAGGGGTGCCGTCTTAGCACTAGTCTGGGGAGGCAAGGTCCTTGTGGTGAGGAAGAGGTGCCCCTCTAATAGTCCATGGGCATGCGACATCGCCCTCCCCGGGGGCAGGGTCAGGAGTGGGGAGGAGGCGGTTGATGCCGCGTTGAGGGAGGCGTGGGAGGAGGCATGGATCCATCCAGGCATGGTCTCTGTAGAGGATGTTATAGGGCCATTCTATACCCTGAGGCGTGATGCTGAGGTGATGGTTGTGTTGTCATCGCCCAGGGGGCCGCTGGACCCTATGCCTAGGGATGAGGAGGTTGATGCGGCCTTCTGGATCCCTATCGATATAGCTGGTGGTGGAGGTCCTGTTAGGCACCCCGTCAGAGGTATGGTGCATGGAGTGTATCTTGGGAGGGGCCTAGTCCTCTGGGGGGTTACACTGAGGATCCTTAAGAGCCTCCTCCACCACTACAGGCGGGTATGATACTTCTACCGTAAATGGCTTCACACGTGTTATCATAGTGTAGGACTAGGCCGCCCTTAACGATCCTCCTGGAGGCGTCCAGCACCCTAGGATTATCATCGTGTACCTCTAGTATGCACCCCTCCCTTGATAGGACCTCCAACAGGTACTCCCTCTTAACATCCACCTCACCCCTCCTATCTCCAGGAACCCTCATCAACACATCCTCTATGCCACCCACCCGCACTTCCACGGACTTGAGTAGGTCCAGGATGAAGCCCTTATCCCGTGAACTCCTGCCAGATATAATATATACGGCTCCATGCTCAACCGCCCACCTCAACGCCTCCACACCTATACTCCTAATAGATTCGCCCTCCCTGTCAAGTAGCACACCGTCGATGTCGAACACGAATACCATGCAGTCCTGCATAGGTGCCTAGCACCCATAGATTCACGTATATGAATGCCTATAACAATGGTTGTCATAGGGCTTGCCTGGGGCGGGTGCTGGTTTAGATGGCTGCCATGTGTAGCGTGTGCGGCTTGAGGAAGGCTATAGTGTACCAGCCTCATACTGGCAGGGCCCTATGCAGGGAGTGCTTCATAGAGGATGTCAGGAGTAGGGTTAAGAGGGAGGTTGAGAGGTGGAAGATGCTGGAGCCAGGGGACAAGGTCCTCCTAGGGCTTAGCGGTGGTAAGGATAGCTACGTAATGCTTGATATATTGGCAGGTATACACGATCCCTCCAAGCTCGTGGGGGTCTCGATAATAGAGGGGATACCTGGGTATAATAGGGAAGAGGATATAGTGAAGATAAGGAGGCACGCGCGGGACCTGGGGGTCGACGTAGTAGTCACCAGCATAAGGGAGTATACAGGATACAGCCTCTATGAGATAGTGCAGAGAGCCAGGGCCCGGGGGGTAAAGCATTCGCCATGCACCTACTGCGGGATTAGCAGGAGGAGGATCCTGAACGCATATGCCAGGATGTATGGCGTAGATAAGACTGCGACGGCTCACAACCTAGATGACGAGGCTCAGACAGCAGTCGTGAACATGCTACGCGGAGACATTATTGGGCTCCTCAGGCAACACCCGCTAAGCCCCCCCATGAGCACGGGGATAGTCCCCAGGATAAAGCCTCTTAGGAAAATCTATGAATGGGAGACCGCGGTATACGCCGTCCAGATGGGGTATCCACTGCAGGAGACGGAGTGCATGTTCATCAACAGGTTCCCCACACTCAGGGCAGTAGTCAGGGAGGAACTGTATAGGCTGGAGGAGGAGTCGCCTGGCTCACTGTTAAGGCTACTAGAAAGCTTAGACGAGGCCCTGGAGGACCATGCAAAGAGGCTCTCCAGGGAGGAGCTGCCTAGGTGTGCTAAATGCGGCGAGCCGACCAGCTACAATAGGAGATTATGCAAGCTCTGCGAGATCCTAGAAGAGGCGGGTGTAGAGAAGCCCATCTACTCAATCAAGCAGCCTCCAATATTTTTAACCAGAACCAGTGCATGACGGGTATAGGGGGTTAGGGATGGGAGAGAAGGCGGAGCCTCCGGTACCAATAGTTAAGAAGCCTAGACTTGTAAAGGATGGCCCCATAGAGCCTAAGATGAGGAGGGGCCGGGGCTTCAGTATAGGAGAGCTGAAGGAGGTAGGGCTGACGCCGAAGCAAGCCCGCAGGCTGGGGCTGCCAGTAGATAAGAGGAGGAGAAGCGTACATCCATGGAATGTAGAGGCGCTGAAGGAATACCTTAAGAAGGTGGGGAAGGGCTAGGTGGGCCATACACTACTCCTAGAACACCCCGCAGAGCCATGTATATTCATAGAGAGGCTCAACAGGTTCACCGGTATAGCAGTGATAAGGGGTAGAGAAGAGAGGATACACATAACAAACACGGGCCGCCTACACGATTTCCTTGTTAAGGGGAGGAGGTGCATAGCGTATAGGATAAACGGTGTAAAACTTAAGCACAGGTTGATGGCGGTCCAGCATAGGGGCGGGTATGCACTAATAGATACCAGGATGCAGATGCAAGCTCTAGAGAAGGCAATCGAAAAAGGTGTAATACCCTGGCTAGCCGGGTGCAGGATAACGGCTAGGAACCCGAAAACCCCCACATCGGTCCTAGACTACAGGCTCGAATGCAGAGGTAGAGAGGTCCTTGTAGAGGTGAAGAGTGCAGTCCTAGAAGGTCCTTCAGGGGAGGCAATGTACCCTGATTGCCCTACAGAGAGGGGTAGAAGACACGTCAAGGAGATTATAACCCTAGCAGGAGAGAGCGTGGATGCAATGATTATAATGATAGCCGCATTCCCAGGTGCAAGATGCTTCAAACCCTATAAGGAGGGCGACCCAGGCCTATACCAAGAGCTAACCAGAGCACTCACAAACGGGGTACCCGTCAAGGCAGTATCACTATACACGACCTACACAGGAACCAATGCCCAGATATACCTAGAGAACCCAGACCTCCCCCTATGCAGGGAATGGGTCAAAGAATCAGAGTCAAACCTATAAATCCCGTGCAAACTCCAATAACCAACGGGAGCCGCGGTAGTATAGCCCGGCCCAGTATGCGGGCCTTTCGAGCCCGTGACCCGGGTTCAAATCCCGGCCGCGGCACCAGTCTAGGGGCAAAGCCCCTAGTATCCCTCTTAACCTGTCTGTGTTCTTCGCTGAACTCCTCTAGCCAGTCGCAGGGCCCTATCGACTTAGTTATCTTCCTCTTCAACCCCGGATCCCACTACTCCTTAACCAGGTAGTCTCTTAAAAAGTGTAAGTGTGCTGATTCGAATGATGTTGCTGTAGTGCTAGAGAACTATGCATACTGCAGAGAGGTAGGTATCGGGAAAAAGCCTATTAAACAGGGGATATTTGGCTGGCGGCTTATTCTCATTAATTATATTTGGGGCTGTCTCTTAATGACATTATTAAAAGCCTAGGCATCCGGACAATAACTACGCCCATAACAATGCTATGCTGAATTCTACGCTGTCCTATTCCTACCTCTCCTTCGCTTCCACTAGTGTCTTGGGTTTGAACTCTTCTTCGAATACCAGCATGTAGCTCAGGTCCATGAGCCTATACAGCTCCGCTTGGGTGAATGCTACCCCTCGCTTGCCCTCGCCGCCTAGTATGGGGGCCTTATAAAGGGCCCGGGGGCGGGCTGGAAGTATCCCCTTTACCGTAATGGCTGTGGTAGCCTGAGGGGATAAAACTGGCCCGTAGGGTTTATTGGGGCCCTAGGGTGTATACTGTATCGGGGGCGGCGGGTCAGCGTGTCTGCCGCACATCACGGGTCAGCGGGTTGGATCCACATCACACCCGCCGCCCCAGCCATTCCCTGACCATCCTAGAGGGGTAAAAGCGGGAGAAGCCCGGGGGACAGAACTGTCCTCCCCGAGGTCCTGGTACTATATGGTACTTGAATTAGGGGATAAGGTACCAGGTAGTACCTTGGGGTACTAGCACCCGCGTCTCGTGGGTAGGCCGGGGAGTTCCTGCCTCTGGCCTAGGATCTGGGGGCTCAGGCTGGGCCAGTAGTATATTACAATATTACTAGCCAGGAATACTATGAATAGGGTCTCGGCAGCCATAACCTCTCCCAGCCTATGCCATCCACCCTGATTGACATAGTAGATGCCCCATATCTTGTAGTCCAACCCAAAAGCCGGTAGGCCCCGCTCGGGACCTTGCCCCACAGCAATGAGGCCATGAAGGCTAGCCTCAGGTCCCCCTGTTCTATGCCAGGCATACAACAACATGATCATCATGGAAAAAGGCCTAGGGGACCCATGCAGTATTGGGGTTCCTGAGTGTCTGCCCCTTGGCTGCTATTTGCTTAATGAATTTGCTTGATTAGTTTGAGGGCTTCACGATAGCTTATCTTGCCGTCAAGCCAGGCCTTGTACACTTTGAGTGCTTCTCTGGTGGCTTGCCTGCTCCTGGCCTCCCCAGCGTAGCTTAGTAGTATCCCCGCCTTCTTCCTGCGCTCCCTGAAGGACTCCATGCCTAGGGGCACCCCGTATAGTAGTTTATGTAACACAGACAGACAAGGACAGGGAGAGAGTGCTACGTTACATAGCACCGAGCAGGGACCTAACCGGGCGCACCAGGCTTCTACTACGCAGCATGCTGGTCATAGGCCCTATGGGCTATGGCAAGACTAGCTTTATAGAGGCCAAGCTTGGGGAAGTAGTTAACAAGCTACTAGGTTCTTGGGATGGAATGGTTTATCATTACGTATACAGGTCCATTTTAATAGGGGCCGAGTCTTGTGCTGCCTGTGCTAAAACGTTTCCTGTGTTATGGGGGTGGTTTACGTGGAGGAGTTGGATGAGGTTTTCGCTGCACTCTCTCATGGGCTGCGTAGGAGGATTATTGCGCTCCTAGCGGGTTCCCGGGGGCTTAGTTATGGCGACCTGTTGAGGAGTACTGGGGTCGAGTCTAGCATGCTTAGCTTCCATTTGAGGAAGCTTAGAGGGCTTGTTGAGAGGGGTGGGGA
>JALWGG010000041.1 GCA_027013765.1 Acidilobaceae archaeon | reverse complement strand
GGTTCACACAGATCCTGCACGAAACCCCGTTACCCCCATTCTTGGGGGCTGGTGGAAGGCGGATCCTAATCCTCCACTTCATCCTCCTGGCACGAACCATCTTAATAGCATCAGGCCTGGTTCTCAGACACTCAGCACATACACCAATCCACCGTGATATCAGGGCTGATTCACGTCCACAGAGCCTGCATCTGCCCATGAAACTATGCCCTCCAGGAGTTATTGGATCCTTGTATTCGAGGGTGATATAGATGCTTGGCAGGACCAGCACGGGGGAAAGGGATCGATTTATTGAAGCAAGGCTTCCAGTTGAGCCGTGTTATAATGGCTACATGCTTTTTAGTAGAGAGTTGCTTGGTAGACCTCAGCTAGGCGACTCCGGGTATGTATGTGTATATCAAGCGTGTGAGGAGTGGTGGGTGCACCTACTATTATCTGTAGTTGAGGAGTACCTCGGGTGTGGTAGGAGGCGTAGGATAGCGCATATACCAGTTAGGAAGATTCTAGAAGAGTTCAACGTTGGTGCAGAAGGCGTTAGGTGGTGCGGGGGGTGGGATTTGAACCCACGCAGGCCTACGCCATCGGGTCCTGAGCCCGACCCCTTTGACCAGGCTCGGGCACCCCCGCACTCCATATGATACCTTGAACGGGTGTTGGGGTATTAATTTTATCTTCTCCTGTATATAATTGTTGCTAGTGCTCCTAGTAGTATTCCGGCTAGTAGTGTTGCTAGTGCTTGTATTGTGCTTGCACCTGTTTCTATTGTCTGTGTTGTTGTGTGTTCTTTTTGTATGGTTATTGTTTGTGTCTGGGTCTTTGTCTCTGCTATGGTGCTTGTTATGGTTTTTATCATAGTTTCTATCTCTGTGTAGTATTCTGTTATGGTTGTTGGCATGGTCATTGTTAGTCTTGTCGTGGTTGTTATCGTTATTGGTGTGGTTGTTGTCTTTATTAGTGTGTAGGTTGCTGTGGATGTATGTGTTGTTGTATATTGTATTGTTGTCGTCGTGGTCACGGTGACCGGTATCGTCACCGTCATCGTCCTTTCACGGGTAACCGTTATCTGCTGTCCAGCGTTCTCTATGTATAGTGCTAGAATCTTGGTTAGGGTTGCTGTTGGATCCCGTGTCGACTCGTCTAGGAGGGTTTTGGCCTCCTCCAGGCTTATGATCGAGTTGTTGTATAGTAGTTGTGTTATGTATGCAATGTATGAGAGGCTCTGCCTGAACACGTTATAATAGTTCGGTATGTATGCCCAGCCAGCCTCTATGAAGCCCGCTATCGCAGCGTTCTCATAACTCATCACAGTAGCCTCCCAGTCCATCAGCCACCTCATGCCATACCCTGCCCCGGGCTCGAAGTACTCGAATGGGTGCTGCTCCCCTATACTATGCCCCAGTTCATGGGCCACCACGCGTGGCAGCCCTGTCTGGTATATCCTATAACCGTGTCCGGGCCATGAGGTTGCACCCCATTCTCCTGCCGAGAAGCCCGTGAACTTTAGTGTCTTATACTGGAACCTGGAAGGTTTGTCTGTGGCTAGTATTATGAATGTGTATTTGAACTCTGGGAAGTATGTGTCCTGCCCTTCAACGATTTTTGAGAGTATATTCGATACCCTGGCATAATCTAGTGTGATGAACCCGTCGCTGCCGGGCTCAAGGCTTGACACGTATTCGTGTAGGCCTGGTATCATTGTGGAGTTTATGACCCTCACATGAACCTTTACCCCCGCCCATGGTATCATTGTGTGTGTGAGCCTTATGATCTCGCCTTCATCAACCTGGTTTAGCACTTCCCTCATCACTGTCTGGTTCCCAAAGTCTATTATCGTCAGGTTGTATGTGACTACTAGGGGGGTTGGCCCGTATAATGGGAACCCTATTATATGGTACCTTGCATGGCCCACGACTAGGCCAGCTATATAGTCTGCCACCTCGCCCCTGGCTCTAAGGTCCCATATCGGGGGATCCCTCTCATAGTCTACAGGGATCCCCTGGCCGTAGTAGGGCATTGTTGGCTCCGGCCTGGGCCTGGGGATTACTGATAAGTCATAGAAGGTTAATGGCAGCGGGCCGCTCCACCCCCGAACACCCTCAAGCCTCAGGGTCTTGTTTATGGTGTATGGGTACCCTGTAGCGTCATAGTATTGCCTTGAGTACCCGTCTATATCTCCAAGCACTACCACCGTATCCCTGGCCTCGACCCCAAGCGCTTCAAGGTATTGCCGTGTGGATGTGTATAGGTGCATGTAGAAGTCCTTGAGCTTGACCCATTTAACTGTCACACTCCTCCCGGTGGAGTTCATGTACTCCATGACCCAGCCTGGGGTGCCTAGGTCCTCATAGGCCGCATCTAGGTATCTCCTTACACGGTCCTCAAGCCAGCCGCTCCCATCTACTATGATTGGTGTGAATGTTATATTATACATACAGTCCTGGACCCTTAGCAAGGAGCTCCAGGGCCCTAGCACGGCCTCCGTCTCCGCGGCCTCTTGCTCGGTGAAGCCGAGCAAGACCACGGCCAGCGTATAGTTTAGGCTTATACTTGTATAGTCGCTGCATAGCTGCTGTGCCTGTTGGGCTATTGACGGGGTATTCATGAATGGCAGTACTAGTAGGAGTACTAGGATTACTCCTAGCCTATGTATACCTCTTGGCAATCTTGAACAGCTCCTCCGCCCTCCTGTATCCGGGTAGGGTTATAGAGTCTATAACCTTGCCCCCTTCAACCTTCATTATAACCACTGTAGGCGACGAGTCTATGTCTAGCGTGTTGAACGTCTCAGCGGCTGCTGGAGAGTCGCAGTCTCTTGAGAACCAGTCGCATAGTACCACGAATAGGTGTATATTCTCCCCCAGCTTGGGGGCCATCGTCTCTGCAAATATACTCCACTGGGGGGAGAACATCCTGCATGCTGGGCATCTGATGTTGTAGAAGTATATTATATAGGTCCCGTCTCCAGCCTCCCCAGGCTTCAGGGGGCCACCCTCCCTCCTGTAGAGTATCCAGGTTCCATCACTCAGCTTATAGATGCCGTGGGGCATGCCGGGGCCCGGCCTAGCCATGGATGCTGCACCCGGGCATTGGTATGTAACTATGTGGGTTTATAATTTACAGTATTACACGAGTTAACCTATTAACCTAATTATACGTCCCCAGCCGATCCCCTTATAGGGGGTAGTGATGGATAAGAGCACCATCCAGCTTATACTGCTTGTAGTGGCTAGCATAGGCCTTCTAGCATCGATACTCGGCTACATGGAGTATACTGGGCGTATAGGGGTGTGTAGTAGGGAGGGGATCTTTGACTGCAGCATAGTGTATAGGATCCCTGGGTCAAGGCTCCCCCTCGGAATCCACTTATCCGAGGCTGCACCCATATATTTCACCATACTTGGCGGAGCGGTCCTTTACTGGGTACATTCAGGATCTAGAAGGGCTCTGTGGGCCTCTTTAATAGTGCTACTTGCCGGCGCATCCCTTATACCATACCTCCTCTACCTAGAAGTGTGGGTTGCGGGTGCATTATGCCTCTACTGCACGGTAATGCACCTATCCATAGTATCTGGGCTGGTTATCGTCTTCTACACGTTGAGGGCTGGGGATGCTAGTCTAGAGGCATGATTAATTGAATCGGCTCCCTGAGCCATGCGGACAACATAATTATCCTATACGTCCCATCTCTGGCATTCATCCTGAGCCTGTAGATTGGCATGTATATGAATGTATGCTTTATAACCCGCCCGTCGAGGAGTGCTTCGAGGAACGAGGACACACTCCCGGGGGATACCCTGGGCTCCTCCCTCCTGCACCCCCTGTTAGGATTCCTAGAGGTGGGGGCGATAAGGAGGTCCGAGAACCCTTCATACTCCTCTAACCGTGGGAGCACGTTTTTCACTCTAACAACTAGGGGCCTCTTGGAGACTGTATCGATTAGCCCAGCTGACTTTAGCAGGTTATAGATCCTCCTCCACCCCGCCGCCCCTATCCTACCTTCAACCTCGGCCTTAGAGACGGTTTCTCCAGCGATCTCCTTGTATAGCCTAAGGGCCTCCGGGGGGAAGTGGGATACCTCTCTGCCAGCTATTCTAGCTACGCCCCCGGAAAGTACTAGTGGTAGGCCGTATACTGCTGAGGCGGCCACGTTAAGGTCCCTGAACCTGGACCCTCCCATCCTGAGCCTCATCGAGGTGTAGTAGAGTGGGTGTAGTATGCACTCCTCCAGCCTGGGCTCCTCCTCTCGGAGGAATAGCAGTCTCCTCTTGGCCAGCTTCTTGGACGCGTATCCCACCGCTTCCTCTGGGCTTAGCCTGGCCTCCAGGTATAGGGCGTCGCCCGGCATAGATGCTATCTCTACATGCTCTAGTATCGTGTCTAGGGATAGGAGCTCCACCCTCAATGCTCTTGCAACCCTCTCAGCATCGCGAGTGAACCCCTTGGCAGATACCACGATGGCGCCCCTAGCCCCTATATCCTCGGCCACGTTAGCAGCCTTCATCACAACCTCCTTGTCAACCTTCTTGTTCAGGTTCTTAACCTCAACTACTATTGGCCCCTCGCTAGTGTCTAGTAGCACATCGATCTCGTGGAGGGCCCCGCTGAGCCCCCTCACCCTTATATTCCTGTATGTGACGAATCCCCTAAGCCTTCCCCACTCCTCTACAAGGTCCTCAAGGGCCTTGCCCTTGAGTCTAGGGTCCCGACTCGATAACGGTCCTCCCCCCATTAATACTAGTTTATAATGTTTTTATATATATGTATCTGGCTAGGCTTGGAGTATCGCCTCCTTGAACCTAGCGTATATGGACTTAAGTTCTCCAGCCTCGAAGTTAGACGCTCCATACTCGGTCAGCATGGCATCTACTAAGCTCCCGTGAACTAGGTCGAATACCTTGTAGATCACGTCTCCCCACCCCTCCACCCGGTAGGACCTGGACTCGATATAATGCTCTCCGCACCGGGCCTCAGGGTGTATCTTGTAGGATTCGAACACGGCGACGACAGGCTTACCACTCCATTTGGCTGAGATAGCCGCTGCCAGGCTCCCGAGCTTGTTGTATAGGCATGGGTCTAGGGTTACAGCATCCGCTCCCAGCAGGACCATATCGCTCTCCCTTACAGAGGATGCTATAGCGGAGTCTGGGATTAGTGCCACTGGTTTCCCAGCAGTCCTTAGGTGCCTGGCAAGCTCTACTCCCTCACCGCCCGGCAGGCTCTCGGCTACATACACCATCTTGGGGTTTGAGGCTGTGAGTACTAGCTCAACGTTGCTACTGTAGCTCAGTGTTAGGAGGACTGACCCGTCGGTTACTATAACCATGGCTTTATGATCGCCCCTCTGCCTCGCGCCCTCTACGTCTCCCAGCATCCTC
>JALWGG010000040.1 GCA_027013765.1 Acidilobaceae archaeon | reverse complement strand
TAATGAAAAATAAGACAGGAAACATAGATGAGATAAGAAACATGAATGAGGATAGGATTAACCCCGATACTATAGCAACACGGCTCCAGAGCGACATAGCCTCCGGAGGACCATTTCTACTCTTGCCTAGACAGGCAAAGATCCTCACCCTACCACCCATAACATCCAAGGACATAGACGATATTATTAATGAAATCAAGAAAAACATCAAAGAAGACCGTGACAAGAATAGCAACAAAGATACGTCACATGGCTGTTTTGAGTTAAGCATTTATGAAGACCTAGCACGGAAAATCGCTGATAAGCTAGAGAAAGAAAAAGACAAAATCAGGGTATTGACGGGAGACCCATAGCCCCATCGCCTATCACCCCTGCTGGTGTCGTGCTTGTTTGAGTAGGAGTAGGTAGGCGTAGTTGTAGTCATAGAGTACCTTGCCGTCGAATATCACCTTGAGGTGGTCGGCTCCGGGGTTTATCTCCACCTCGACACTGTAGCCCAGCGACTCAAACAACCTCTTCACCACATACGCCTTCCCCTCAAGCCGAAGAGGAGCCTCTATTATGATAACATTATTCCTCCTGGCGTCTAAAGACCCACTCATAGCCACCATCTCATAGAAAAATTAATAATATTCATGAACGACCACCGGGAGCCCCAGTGATACGCCATTAGCACTTAGTCCAGATTCCCCTATCATCAAATTATTGTAAAACACGAGGTAGAACACGAGAGCTAGCCCATACATTACTATCAGATTTTAGATCCCTAAAATGGCTTAAATTAGCATTATAAGGATGTTAAAGGGGGGACGAGCTAGTGTTTTAGAGTTAAGATTGGAGTGTGCCAGGGCCTCAGAGGTCATCAGACTTATTAAGCTCAAAGAACTCCCTATTGGGGAGTATGGTGCTTGTCAAGTTGAGTGTGATGCCTGAGGTTGTTTTGCAGGTTGTTGAGGCTGTGAGGGTTGAGCTTGGTATTGAGAGTGTTAGTATTGCTAAGGGGAGGCGTTATGGCCTCTTTATAGCCGTTGAGGGTATTGATGGCGCTGGCGTCTCCAGCCACTCCCAGGGGATTAAGAGGGTTTTCGAGGAGCTACTGCCAACTGGGCAGGGGAGCGCCTACACGAAGGAGCCGACCTACGGGCCAATAGGAGCCTTCCTATGGCAGATGATGTCTGGAGGCTACCTGTCGATCCTAAAGGCCCCACTCCTAGCCTCGCTCCTGTTCGCAGCCGACAGGGCCTGGCACCTCCTAGCGGAGGGGATACAGCTTGGCATGAACGGGGATGTGGTGGAGGAGCGGGGCGTGCTCCCGCTCCTACGCAAACCCGTCATAGCGACTAGCGACAGGTACAAGTACTCCACCCTCGCATACCAGACCCAGGATGCAAGGCTATACGCTGACGGGGGGTTGAAGACCTATCCAGGCATGCCCATAGAGTGGCTCATGAGGCTGAACGAGTTCGCCCCCCCACCACACATACTAGTATTCATAGACGTAGACACAGGCGAGGCCCTACGCAGGATATCGGGGGAGAGGTGGAAGATCCAGCTCTACGAAGCCAAACCCATGCTGGAGGCCACCAGGAGGAGGTTCAGGGAGGTTATAGAATGGCTCAAGAGGGAGCCAGAAGCACCATGCAGCAGCAGAGACGAGTGGAGGAGCAGGCTATGGTACAGGGTGCTGGAGAGCGAGGGGATCAGGCCAGAGGAATTCTACCCATGCAGCGGAGGCGTGGAGGGATACCCGATCATAGTCGAGACAAACACCACAGGAACAACAATAACAATCTCACTCAGAGAAACGATCACAAAAACCATCAGACATTTGAACAACATCGGCCTGCTAGACCTCCTAACAAGGAGGAGGGAAGGATGATCATTGTATTCCACAGCATCACTGGGGGGGCGGGCAGAACCCTTCTAGCACTAGCAACAGCCCTCACGCTGGCCAGGAGCGGGTCGAGGGTTGCCGTTATAGATACTGACTTCGAGGCCCCGAGCATCTACCTCTACAGTAGGAGCCCCGAGGATGCGCTTAGGAAGCTAGAGAATAGGGAGGCTAGGGACTTCTTCACCCTACTACTCTGGGGACTAGGGCCTGGCAGGGAGGACCTCTTCAAGGTCGGCTATGACGGTCTTGAGGTAGATGCTCTATTGACATATCCATCCCTTGAGACGGTAGACATGGTCACGTTCTCATGGGGCACAAACATTAAGTACAGGAGCGTATTCGTCCATAGAACTGAGGCCATTGCAGAGGACCTAAAAAACATGGGCTATGACAATGTAATCATCGATGCAAGGTCGGGCCTAGCAGTACCAAGCCAAGACCTAATAGCGGTAGCAGACGCTGTAGTGGAGGTGATCGGAAGGGCGACGAGTATAGAGTTGAAGCGGGTAGTCGACACATTCCCGCTACTATATAAGGGAATAAGGGAGAGGCGGATACAGCCAAAAAGGGTTCCACAAAGCCTCCTGCCAGTACTAAACATGGTTCCTCAAGAGGCCCTTAAGACGATCACGGGTGGACTCGACAAACAAATCAACAATACCATCGCCGAGCTTAGAAACCGCATTAATGGGCAGGCAAATGCTGTACAGATTATCGGCCCAATAACGTTACCCTGGATCCAGGAGCTAGCCTTGCCAGGCCAAAGATCGCCCCATCCAAGAGATCTGCTACAGATAGCCGTTGAACGCTTGGAGAAAAATATAAATGATATGTTGAAAATGATATTGAAGCGTTAAGTAGGGGTAATGCCCCGTGAACACGGCGAATTACAGGTGTTATACAACACTGTCTGGAGTCCCGGTTCGGTGTAGGGATGCATTGGGTAGCATTGAGAGGGTGGTGGAACAGGCTGGACGAGCTGGACGTGTTCCTGGCGAGAGTTTACGTTTACTAAGAGATCTATTAAATAGTGGAGGGAAGGGAGCAGAACTGGTTAGAGATACCTTCATAAGGCAGTATGACAACCTCCTGGACGCGTTGAGATATAACCGGGTTAATGAAGCCCGGATAGCTATACATAGCCTCTTAAACGCTGGGAGCATGCTACATGACGAGCTACCAGAAATCCTCGCCCGTATACATGGTATTCTCTTAGCGGTTAAGGGCATTCCCCGCGGCGAGTTTCACATGCAGCTTGCACAGATATCGGATTCAATCATCTCGACGTATTGTGCATTGGATCATGAGCTGGAGAAGAGCAAATGGAGGGTCCGTGACCTGGCCCTGCAGACCGGTTTAAGCGATGAAGAGGTAGGTCTCATAGACTTGTCGTTCAGGTTAGCTCAGTCCTTTGTTAGAACGGTCGCATGTGGCTTGAGCTCGGCGTTGCCCCTAATCTCTTAATCTAATAGCCTGATGCGGAGTGGTCATGGTCTAGGTGGAATGGAGGGTCTGCGGGCGGCCTCGGCGTGGAGGTATTCAATTGTAACGTGTGTGTTTAGGACTGCCTGGTCGTCGGTGCCTAGGAGTACTAGGTCCTTGTATTCCCTGGCTAGGAGGGGGTGCTCTGTGGGTGGTTGCCAGATTATCACTGCGTTGGATGTTGGGCAGACCTCAATTCTAACACCCATGGCTCTAATCCGGTCTAGGATGTAGTTCCTTATGGCGGTAAAGCGTTCTTTAATGAGGGGGAGGCTGGGGTTCCTGAGGGGCTTCATAAGCATTCTCCGGGTCTTCCTGTCTAGGAGGATGTTAGATAATAGATTTGCCGTGCCTTCATCCAGATCCAGCTCAATGCTAGGTGAATACGTTAGGAGGACGCTATACTCTCTAAAAGCCCTCTGCAGTATACTCCGTGCCGTCGGGTTGTGGGTAGCTAAGGACTTTAACAGGCTGAGTAGTGGTTTATGGAGTATCCCCCATGCGTCCCAAAACGTTCCAGGATCAACGCGGCGGCCTAGGATGGAGGCTGAAACCCTACCCATGCTGGTCTTCAGGGTCTCCGGTAACCCGCTCCTCGGGGGGTCAACGTAACCCCGGGTGTAGAGTGTGTATTCAAAGGCGTAATCGGCTAGAAGGTTTAATGCATAACTATACTCCCCCATCCTCGATGTCGGCATGGCTAGGGCCAGTGCATGGGCAAGCCTATCACCCGGCTTCATTGGTGCGAAGGCTAGAACCTCATATATCCTCCGGAGGCCGGATATAATTGTCTCATACTCCTCGCCCGCATGATAGCTTATGACCGGAGAGGACCTCTTATAGGTCTTATACATCTCAACAAGGCTGTAGAGGCCGCTAATGTATGGCCAGTTAAAGCTGCCAGCCTCTACTCCCGCCACGTCAAAGCCAGCTAGCATATCATAGGTTTTCCTATAAGACACCCAGCCGCCCGACCCGCTCCTAAGCACAGCCCCTACATTCTTGGCTATAATCTCTAGGTTGTCGAATACTTTCTGGCATAGTATGACCCCGCCCCTATCAGCGCAGCCAGATTTCCTCTTAATAGTGGTAAGCTGGATCCTAACCTTGCCCGACCGCTGTCCTAGCCGTGTGAGGATTTTCTCAACCGCAACAAAGTTGGCCTTACTCATAGCCGTAACCTTAATCCAGACCTCGGAAAGTATATTATCAGATAGCACTCTGCTGAATGCCGAAACAAACTCGGGACGAGGACCTGGGCCAACCGCGAATGGCAGGTTCTTAACTCTATACACCTGGGAAAAATACTCTAAACCACGATAGGGCTGGATTCTACTCAAAAGCACATGGTTGAGCAGCCGCATTAGGAGGTAGGAGGAGGCTGCCCCCACACCCCTTCCTCTTAATGCATTGTCTAAGGCCCTGGACTCATAGGAATCGATTTTATCTATAGCATAAGTGTCGAATCCGTATACATACTTGAGTATCTCCCACTCTCCTAAGGCATGCTCTCTAAGCTTGTTAAAGGACGCTAAAGGGCATAACACGGAATCTCCTACCCTACTATTCCTGTACATCCTGATTAATCTAGCCAAGCTGAATGATGCGGCAAGCTTCACTCTATGAAGTATATCATAAGGGCTCATGTAGCCGCCCCGATAGCCCCTGCTACCTCCCTTCACAGGCACCTTGCCCACTATACCTGGCAGTATGCCTGCCAGCCACGACAGTCTTGGTGTAAGTGTGGCATAGAAGTGGGTGTGGTAATCCGCTAACCCCTTGATAGCTAGGGGCTTGATTACCCGGTCGATCAAATCCTTATACCTAAACAACTGATATCTATTCGATAATAGGCTCTTAGCAACGAGATCCGGGTCAAGCAGCCAATCTATAGGTATGTATCGGGAGTAGTGGAATAAGGCCGATGCAAGGCCCTTATAGCCCTCTGATTCATATTTTTCAAGGACCTCGTCGACTGCATGCATGATGAGGCCTGCAATATAC
>JALWGG010000039.1 GCA_027013765.1 Acidilobaceae archaeon | reverse complement strand
ATATTAAGGGCTTGTTACTTCTTTACTGGATAGTCGTCGGGGACCTTAGCCCTGAAGTATTTTCCGGTGTCGGGGCTCTTGAAGAGCCCTATCTTAACACCCCTACCCTTGCCCCTCCTGGTCTTCGGTGATAGTTCCCACACCTTGATCGGTGCTAGTTCTACCTCTTTGCCTGTAGTTGGATCCTTTACTTTCACAGGTGGTAGTTGCTTCTGGGCCATATACACTCACCTCCTTATTCCTACTATTCTTCATTTAGTTATTAAGCCGATCTTTGGTTATAAACTTTATGGATGTATTTAAAGGGTGAAGCCGGAGTTTAATGAGAATCTTTAAAGAGGTAATTAAAGGAATACTTTAAAAGGAAGCCGGATTAGTTGTAGGGGTCAGTACCGGTGGAGGCATATCATCGGGCTACACCCCTCATAGACGTGCAAATATCTTCATCCCATCTCATTTATCGTGAATCGGGCATCGTCGGTGTGGTCTCCACTCGTCACACCCTCCCCCAGTGAGGGTCGGTACTCGGCAAACTCCTCATCCAACCTACTTATAACTTTTGAAAAGTTAAAGGGTTGAGTGGTGTCTAGCGTGAGCAAAGCTAGGAAGGGCATGAGGCTTGGTACCAGCGAGTATAAGCAGGTAGCTGAAAGGATGAAAGCTATCCAGGAGCAGCAGAGAAGGCTCATAGCTAATATGAGGAGGATACGCTTCAAAGTGGCGGTACTCAGTAGCAAGGGTGGTGTGGGCAAATCCTTTGTGACTAGTAACCTTGCAGGGGCACTGGCTATGAGGGCCAGGAGGGTTGGAGTGTTTGACGCTGATGTCGCTGGACCCAGTATACATAAGATGATGGGGCTCCCCACAGGGTATGGCATGATGGCTAGGATGGATGGAACCGTGGTGCCCCCTGAGGTCCCTCCCGGGGTCAAGGTTGCATCCGTCGGGTTATTACTCCCCAGAGACGAGATACCATTGATATGGAGGGGTGCCATAAAGACAAGTGCAATAAGAGAGCTGCTCGCGTATATTGATTGGGGCGAGCTGGACTATTTGCTAATAGATATGCCGCCTGGCACCGGCGACGAGCAGCTCACAATAACACAGTTAATACCTAAGCTTACTGGATTTATACTTGTCACGATCCCGAGCGAGGTGTCAAAGAGTGTTGTTAAGAAGGCTGCATCCTTTGCTAAGAGGCTTAACATACCGGTTATAGGGATAATAGAGAATATGGCATACTTCAGGTGTAGTGACGGGAGTATACACTACATATTTGGCCGTGGGGCTGCTAGGGAGATCGCGGAGGAGTATGAGATACCGTTCCTGGGCCAGATACCCGTTGATGAGAGGATTAGAGAGGCGAATGATAGGGGAAAGATGTTCTTCCTAGAATACCCTGATAGTGAGGCTGCACAGGCATTCCTGGAGATCGCTGACAAGATAATCGATATAGTTGAGAATGGGAAAGCAAAGGTCCCGGGAGGTAACGTGGAATTGGATGCAGGCTAGACTAGGCCTAGCCTCGTTGCCAGCTCGCTTGCACTATACTCTGGTGAAAGCTTCACGTAAGCCTTCTTATACCCCTTAGGGGTTATGAGTGTTCTGACATCCTCTACCTTCACATTGTATAGGGTTTCAACAGCCCTCTTGATCTGGTGCTTGGTAGCATCTCTCCTAACAATCAGTGTGAGGATGTTCTGGGTATCCATGAGCATGCTAGCCTTCTCACTCATATGGATCCTGATTATCACATCCTCAACACTCATGGCAGAGTCACCCTAAACCGCGTGCCAAGCTCTTCTAATGCCCTCTCATCTATAACTGTTAGCCTCCCCGGAACCCCTCCAGGGGCTAGGTCTAGGATGTTCACGAGTCCAGGCGAGGTTACAGTCACCCCAGGGAGCCCCTTAACACTCCTAGCCAGTGGAGAGTAGGGGTCTGATAGTATGAAGAGGATACTAACTGGCTTCTTAAGCCTCCTACCCCTTCTCTTACCCTTTCCAGCACGCACACGTATACCCCTCCTAGCCCTCTCAATATCTGAGAGTATACCTAGCCTATCTAGGAACGCCTTTGCATCGCGGGTAGCTTTTACACCCTCCAGCGCGTCTACGGATATCAGGACTGGCGTCTTATCTAGGCTGAACACGTGCCCCCTAGCCCTGACTAGGCCGGGGTCGGCTGTTGCTGCTAGCGCGCTCATTGTACCTAGTATACGTTCCTTCTTATTTACTTCCTCGTGGATCCGCTTCTCCACTCTTGGCGGGTGGGCTAGTCTGCCTCCCCTTGTCATGTTCACTAATGCAGCCCTCATAGACCCCTTGATCCTAGGTACTCTTGAAACTCCTCTATGAGCCCCCACGCTCTCTGCACTGGTCCTCTTACCAGCCATTGGATCCCTGCCCTTTGGCTGTAGCCTTGCCGTGAACTCGCTTAGGAATACCCTCTTTATGAGGTCCTTCCTAACGGGGACTCTGAAGGCTTCTGGCAACTCTACCTCCTTCACCTGCTCCCCGTCGATGCTGTAGAGGGGTACTGTTATTGGGGGGCTGAGGTATAGTGCTAGGCTCGTGTACACCGCGTGCACCCCGCTTAGTTGCCTTGCTTGCTTGCTAGGCTTATGTATGTTATCTTCGGCTTCTTCGGCCCGCCCATTCTGGTATACCATGATGGCACGCGGACTGGATGCCTCAGCACAAGCGGCCTCTTCGGTGTTCCTGGAACACTCCCCGCTACTACCATGTAGGTGCTCTTCACTACTCCATAGTGTAGGAAGCCCCCTGCAGGCACTATCTTGTAGCCCTCGTCCTCTATGAGCAGGATCCTCTTATTATACTCAGTCCTTCTATGGAATCCTGTTTGGCCTGCCTGGGGAGTCTCCCAGAACACCCCCTTGCCATGGCTCCTCGCCCCTATACGCCTGCTACCCTTCCTATGTTTATGCCATCTAGGCAGCTCCTTTACTCCCCACCTCTTTACTACTCCCTGGAAGCCCTTACCCTTGGTTACTCCTATAACATCGATTAGTTGTCCCTCCTGGAACACGTCTCTGACGCTGATCGTGTTGCCTAGCCTTGATACGGCATATTTGTAGATCTCCTCTATGCTATTAGTGCCGCCTATCTTGACTTCTAGTATATCGGGTTTCTTCTTGCTCAGGCCTCCAACAAGTTTAGGCTGTGTCGCTATGATCAGCCTTATCTCCTCGATCCTGTCCAGGGACTCCTCGATCTTCTTCAACATCTTATCCGTGTCAAAACTGCCCAGAGTCTTTATCTTCCTATGTAGCTCCAGCTCAAGCGGCGGCGAGGCCCAGGCTTCTCCTATCGAGTATAGCCCCCTGTTAGGGTCATAACTATAGGCCCTTAGAGCTAGTGCATATACTGGCGGCGTCTCTATTATTGTTACCGGTACAAATATCTCTTGCCCCTCTGTGGGTTTCCCAGGCCTGTCATCTATCATGAATGCATGACTCATACCAACCTTGTAGCCTAGGAAGCCGAGTAGTATTGGGTTGCCCACCTCTAGTTTTGGCCAGGTCTTGACCCTGGGGACGAATCTTGAAGCCCTCTTTCTAGGGGAGTATCCTAGGCTTCCCCGTCTTGGCGCGCTCTTCTTACGTGCACCCACTACCTGTTACCCCCAATACCCTAGTGCAGTGATGGATTAGGCGGGCTATATATGGATTACAAGGGTTGGAAGAGTGTCCCCGAGAGGGTGATTAATTGGGGTTCTATGTTAGTTTCGCGAGCGTTGCATGGAGCGCCTCTTCTGTTCTAACGGTCCTTACCCCCTGTAGGGGTACTGTATTGACTACCTCGTCATACAGGGATTCATCTGTGTACTCAAGTAGGCCTAGGCGAGGTCCTCCGAAGACCAATAGAAGGTTGCTATCCATAGTGATTTTATCCCTGCATTTACCACGGACGCTAGTCGCCGTGGCCTTGAAATTGCTCCTACGCAGATTCTCTACAAGCCCCCGGAGGTCACTCCTGATATAGACCCGGTACCCTGTATAGACGTTACCCCAACTAGAGGGTTCGAGCTCCAGGCCCCCTTCCATAACCCTGGATACCCTAAATGTCTTGA
The DNA here is from genome assembly GCA_027013765.1 of Acidilobaceae archaeon. GTDB lineage: Archaea > Thermoproteota > Thermoprotei_A > Sulfolobales > Acidilobaceae > S012-22. The sequence continues at coordinate 1,331 of JALWGG010000039.1, read as the reverse complement.
CACTCCCAGCCTTCAATCCTCCAGGTGCGTAGCCATACCCGGCCTTGCCTAGATAGACTTGGCACCTGTCCCTCTTGCAGGTCTCAACGTAGCCATCAATTAAATCCCCAACACCCAACCTCGCCGGGGGTTCATGGTTTACCAGGTTAAGAGGGGGGATAACGCCTGCATACTTGAGCATGCTAGAGAGGGTGAAGACCTTCTTTTTCAGGTGCGGCGGCGTCACAGCGTATTTGAGGAGGTAGGCTAGTAGCCTGAGGTCTCTACGCGAGGTTGCTGGATCCCTGAAGACGATCACAGCATCTACCCTATATATTGCCATTATCCTAGCTACAATTCCGGACTTGAGTGTCTTCAGGAGCAGGGTCGGCTCGGTGGCCAGTATGCTACCTGGGATAGCCACATATAGTTTAAACTGCCTCCGGGGGGGCGGCCACCTCCTGCAGCTCACCGCCTACCCTTCCCCTTCCTCCTAGTCTCCTCGGCCTTCTCTTTCTCCTTCTTGCTTGTGTCCATGAATAGGGTAGTCCTCTGCCTCCCACCCATATCCTCCACCCATGGTACATAGGATCTGCCTCCCTGCTCTATATAAATATCGACTGTTTAGAAGTGTAGGATTGGTGTGTAGGAGTGTCGTTCCTATATAACGAGCCATTGGAGGCTCCTGGATCAGTGCTCAGGGATCTGATCGAGAGGGAGGATATAATAGTTGCACCCGGAGTCTTCAACCCAGCCGTAGCTCTTCTAGCTGAGAGAATGGGGTTTAAGGCCCTATACCTGTCTGGGGCTGCGCTGACTGGCTCGCTTGCAATGCCAGACCTCGGGTTGATAACGTTGCCAGAGCTAGTAGCAGCGACTAGGTATATCACAAGGGTAGTCAGGGTGCCGTTGATCGTTGACGCGGATACAGGGTTCGGGGAGGCGATCAATGTTGAGAGGACCGTTAGAGAGCTTGAGAATGCAGGAGCGGCAGCGATACAGATTGAGGACCAGGTGTTGCCCAAGAAATGCGGCCACCTATCTGGGAAGATACTGGTAAGTGTCGAGGACATGGTGAAAAAGATTATAGCGGCGACCGAGGCTAGAAGGCATGCTCTGATAATAGCCAGAACAGACGCCAGGGGTGTTGAGGGGTTCGACTCAGCCGTTGAAAGGGCTAAGGCCTACCTGAAGGCCGGGGCTGATATAATATTCCCAGAGGCGTTGACAAGCCTAGAAGAGTTCAAGGAGTTCGCTAGAAAGGTCGATGCCCCACTGCTAGCAAACATGACAGAGTTCGGGAAGACCCCCTACCTGACTGTGGACCAGTTCAGGGATGCGGGATACAAGAT
>JALWGG010000038.1 GCA_027013765.1 Acidilobaceae archaeon | reverse complement strand
GAGGTATACCTAAGAGGAACGTTGTCCTGCTCAGCGGGGGTCCGGGGACCGGCAAATCCATATTCACCTACCAGTACCTCTGGAACGGCCTCGTCAACGGGGAGCCGGGGGTCTTCGTCGCCCTGGAGGAGCACCCGGTACAGGTTAGGATCAACATGGCCCAGTTCGGCTGGGATGTGAGGAGGTATGAGAGGGAGGGCATGTTCGCGGTTGTAGACGCGTTCACAAGCGGCATAGGAGAGGCGGCTAAGAGGGAGAAATACATTGTAGTGGATCCTGAGGATGTGGGCTCCCTTGTAGACGTCTTGAGGGAGGCTATAAGGGATACTGGAGCCGTCAGGGTGGCTGTGGACTCGGTGTCAACACTATACCTTGCAAAGCCAGCCCTGGCACGGCGCACGGTAATGCTGCTCAAGAGGGTATTATCGGGGCTTGGGACCACCAGCCTCCTGGTCAGCCAGGTATCGGTGACTGAGAGGGGCTTCGGAGGGCCCGGGGTGGAGCATGCTGCAGATGGCATAATAAGGCTGGACCTTGACGAGGTCGACGGCGAGCTTGTGAGGAGCCTTATAGTGTGGAAGATGAGGGGGACGAGGCACAGCATGAGGAGGCACCTATTCGAGATAACAGATAAGGGGATCAGGGTATACCCGGATAAGATAGTCAAACTCGGCAGGAGCTTCTCAGTGGAGACCGTGTAGGCTATCCCCCCGGGTCAAGTTAAATAGCCCTACTAGCAAGCCACCTAGCCGTAGGGGGCTAGGGTTGGAGGAGTACCTAACATTCGACGACGTGGTGATAGTCCCCGGAAGGTCGCCTGTGGAGCCCCACGAGGTAGACATAACTGGCAGGGCTTCCCGGGGCATCCATATCCCTCTACCAGTAGTGTCGAGCCCTATGGACACCGTTACAGAGTATAGGATGGCCGTCCTGCTAGCTAGGATGGGTGCTGTGGGTGTTATCCATAGGAATATGAGTAGGGATGAGCAGGCCCGCCAGGTAAGGATGGTGAAGGAATCCATCCCCTCACCCTGGATGGAGGTTGCCAAGGCAGGGGCCTCTGAGGACCTCCGAGGGGTCCTACTCAGGATGGAGGAGTCCGGGGCCGGGTCGGCTATAATCGTTGATGGGGGGAGAATGGCTGGTGTACTCCTGGGTCCTGACGTTGACCCCTCGGTGTGGCACTCCAAGGCAGTGTGGATGTGGAGGATAATGTCGATTATAAAGCCTGTGCCAAGCCTAGACCGGGAGGGCAGGCTGCTAGTGGGCGCCGCCGTCAGCCCCTATGACATTGGCAGGGCCAAGGCCCTTGAGGAGGCTGGGGCAGACTTCCTTGTGACTGATGTCGCCCACCTACACAACGATAATGCGTTAACCATGCTCAAGAGGCTAGTGGAGGAGGTCTCCATAGACGTTGTAGCCGGCAACCTGGGCACCAGGGAGGGCGTGTTGGATGTATTGACCCGGGTAGAGGATGTTGCAGGGCTCAGGATGGGGATCTCAAGCGGGAGCATATGCAGCACGGGAGAGGTAGCCGGGGCCGCAGTCCCAACGCTGACAGCCGTGATCAATGCAAGGAAGGCACTTGAAGAGGTAGGCATGCACGGCAAGATACCGGTGATAGCCGACGGCGGCATAAGGAACCCGGGCGACGCGGCGAAGGCCATAATAGCTGGTGCAAGCAGCGTGATGCTAGGCAGACTCCTAGCAGGGACCCTAGAAGCCCCCGGCCAAGTAATCACGGTGGGGGGCAAGAGGTATAAGC
>JALWGG010000037.1 GCA_027013765.1 Acidilobaceae archaeon | reverse complement strand
GTATAAGGGGTTCTCCCGGATCCAGTTCGCCCCCGACCTGCTACCCGGCGATGTGACGGGGAGCCTCATATTCAACCCGCGGGATAGGAGGTTCGAGCCCCACTTCGGGCCTGTATTCACATTCCTCCTACTGGCTGACGAGATTAATAGGGCTGTCCCTAGGACTCAGAGCGCTCTCCTAGAGGCCATGCAGGAGAGGCAGGTGACGATCGGGGACACCACATACCCGCTGGAGATCAGGGATAAGGGGAAGTGGTTCCTTGTAGTAGCCACACAGAACCCTGTGGAGCAGGAGGGGACCTACCCCCTCCCCGAGGCACAGCTAGACAGGTTCATGGCCAGGATACTCTTCAGCTACCCGGAGACGCTTGAGGAGGAGAAGAATATATTGAGGCTCCACTCCTCCGGGCTAGTAGAGCCAGTGACACGCCTCGAACCCGTGGTAGAGCCCTCATGGCTTATAAATGCACAGGAGGCTGTAGCCTCCCACCCAGTGCCGGACGGGGTTATAGACTATATAACCCGCCTTGTCAGGGCTACAAGGCCAGAGATCTATAAGCCAGCGGCCAGGTACTTCACACTAGGAGCCAGCCCTAGGGCTGGGATAGCCCTCCTAAGGGCTTCAAGGGCACTATCAGTTATCAGGGGCGAGGACGCTGTCAGCATAGAGTCGGTAAAGGATATGGTATTTCATATACTTAATCATAGGCTGATACCGAATAACGATACATTGGTAGAGTACGAGGAGGAGCATGGAATTTATCATGCTAAAATAGAGCTTATAAGGGACGGCATTAGCTACATAATAGAGAATCTACCCTGACACGGTGGCCGGGATGGAATCAGTAATATACTTCGAAGAAGTGTCGAAGGTATTCAAAAACACGGTAGCTCTCAGGGAAGCCTCATTCGAGGTGCCCCGGGGCTCCATAGCAGGCCTCCTAGGCCCCAACGGGAGCGGCAAGACTACCAGCATAAAACTAGCACTGGGGACCCTTAGGCCAAGTAGTGGGCTCGTCCTAGTCAGGGGTATGGAGCCCTGGAGGGACCCGGATGCCAGGCAGGGGGTGGGGTTCCTGCCAGAGTCCCCGGTGTATCCTAGGACTGTAAGGGTGTCGCAGCTCCTGGAGCATATTGCAAAGCTCAAGGGGGAGGATTGGAATGGGGCTAAGAGAGCCGCCTCCCTAGTCGGGCTAGACAAGCTACTCGACAAGCCGGTGGGGTCCCTATCCAGGGGGTACCTGCAGAGGCTTGGGCTTGCACTAGCATTGGTTGGGGAGCCGGAGCTACTGCTCCTGGACGAGCCTACAGCGAACCTGGATCCAAACGCTAGGGTGGAGATCCTGAGGCTCATATCAACTATCAGGGATATGCTAGATGCTACGGTGGTGGTCTCAAGCCATATACTCCCAGAGCTCCAGGAGATCGTGGACTACCTGGTCATCATCAGCAGTGGGGAGGTCCTCGACTACGGGCCTGTGGAGGACCTTGCTAAGAGGTATGAGGCCAGGATGGTATACCACGTGTCAACCCGGAACCCGAGGATAGTCGCTAGGAGCCTCATAACCTATCATTACGTGGAGGGTGTGATGCTCGATACGGGGGGGCTTAAGGTGTATGTCAAATCAACCCATCACAGGGCCCTTGAGGAGGTGTTAGAGGGGCTTGCTAAGGATAGGATGATCGACGGCTATAGTGTAGCCACCGGCCTTCTGGGTGAGATCTATGAGGCGGTTGTCTCCGGGTAGCCACTTAAGGGGGGTAAGCATACAGGCAGCATATATACTGGGGAGGTATACCAGGCACTATACCACCCTAGTCGTCCTGGCAGGCATAATCTACAGCGTTGCACTGCTGGTAGCAGTAGTCCCGGCCGGGCTGGACATATTGATGGGTGTAAGCGCGCTGATAATGCTCGGCTACCTGGCGTCGGTGATACAGATCGCCTCAAGCATGGCGTCGGAGCTGGAGTCGGGGGAGGCGCTATTATACCTCTCAACGCCCCTGTCAAGGCTGTCATACGTGTCGTCATGGCTGTTGGCATCCCTCTCAATATCTGCAGGCACATTCATGCTCACACTAGTTATCCCATTGATAGCGATAGACCCGGGGGCGTTGCTGGCCCAGAAGGACCTCCTAAAATTCATATTAGCCGTCATAGGGGAGGTTGTCTACTACACTGTTATACTGACCGCTGTTGGTATAATCGTGAAGAAGCGGAATCTGACCAGCGCTGTAGGCTTCTTCATGCTACTGCTAGGCCCTATGATATCTGTAATAGTATTCGTGATCCTGGAGGCGGTTGCTGGCAATGTCGACGGCGACCTAGTAGCCTCGGTATTAGGCATATTCCACCCATTAGTGCTGAGCCAGTTTGATCCTGATAAGATGATTGGCTCGATAATGTACTCATATACTGTGTCCTTAATAGTCGCCGGGATCATTATACAGTATGCACGGAGGAGCCTAGAGGTGTAGCCTGTATGCTCGTTAGACTCGTGGGCGTGTCTATACTAGCAATATCACTCACACTACTAGTAACACTAGCATCACTCACAGTCGCGGGGGTCGAACCGTCGATAACGAGTTTCCACATGATGCCAAAGATATCATACAACAACCAGGGGGACCTGGTGATTGTGTCAAGGGTCACAACTAGGGGTATGACACAGTTTACGGGGAGCTACAGGTACACGATCGAGCTCTACACGCCCTCAACCCTAGCCAGCTTCACCAAGGCGTCATACAAGGTCCTGGAATGCCACCTATACCTTGCATCGGCAAAGACCAGTGCAAAGCCCGCGTATAGGAGTGCAGTGATTAGGCTTGAAACCGGGATGATAAGCCCAACAGGCATACTAAGCACCCTAGACCCGAGGGACCTGGCCATAGCGGAGTCCCAGCTGAAGTCCCTGGTGGATAAGCATATAGTCGTCAAGCCCAGGGCCAACAGTTGCCAGGCAAATATAACACTGTCCTGGAAGCCTGTGGATGTGATAGCACTCATAATAATAGATGATGAGGGATTCTACCTGGAAGATGGGCCCCTCAGCCTGAACTCTACCATGGTAAAGGATATTATAATGAGGGAGTCAACAGGAGCCCCCAGCATGGGGAACGTTACAGTAACCATCTCCGCGCCATCAACCGGTGGAGCCGTGACAACAACCGTGGTTAAGAGAATAGCTGTACCTGCAGGCAAAGTACAGTCCCTGCTAATTAACTTCCTCCACGAATTCGGGGCTGCAAGCGTGCTGACAGTGACGGTGTGGCTAGACATGTCTGGAAAGGGCCTTTGGAGGATCGGGTCACTAATCGTTGCAGGAGTCCTCCTCCTAACGTATGACGCTGGGAGAAACCCGGTGCTCTATAGGGGGAGGGTGTGGGCCCCCTTTAGAAGGCTAGCCGAGATACTCGGAATCTCCAGAGGCTAGCCAGGAGTGATAGGGCTACCCCCGAAAGGATCATGTAGTGTGCCAGAGGCTTTACCCGTGTAACCTCCACGCTAGCCTGGGCCCTGGCCTCCGCCAGCGCCTTGATCAGTGTAGTATTAGTCTCCATGGCTATATTGTTGAACACCTCCACCAGCCTCCTGGCATCCTTGGGGTAGTATGCCTTGCCCCCGGTCTTCTCCGCCATATCCTTGAGGAGCGTATACCCCCTCGGGTCCTCTCCTATATAGACTGTGTATATCGCTATACCGCTCTTCCTGAACTTATCAATCAAGGGCCCTATACTCTCCCTATCCGCGGGGATCCCGTCGGATAGGAATACCGTGACTACTGGCAGGTTGTAATCCCTGTATATGGAGGCCCAGCTGTAGGCTAGTTGCAGTGGATACGTGTACATGGTGCCTCCATTAGCTTCTAGCCTCATAGTAGCGTTCAGCACCTTCAGCCTATCGCTTGTAGGCGGGATCCCGGCCATGATCCTGTCGTTGAATGCTATGAGGCCTATATCAATCCTCTTATCCAGCGACTCTATGAGCATCTTGGAGGATTCCTTAACCTTTTCAATCTTCCACCCAGACATGCTGCCAGAGACGTCTAGGACCAGGATCAGGCCGGGCCTCGGGGGGATCTCTAGCATGGACTCGCTCGACTCCACACCCTCCACAACCTCCTTGTACTTGACCGCTGGGGATGCAAGTGATAGTAGTATTAGCCATATGGAGGCTGCCTCTAGTATGGCTAGTCCAAGCCTCCTCTTATTGCCTGCCTGGGCCCACCTGGCCAGTGGATTCTCTATCCAGGCAAGGCCCCTCCAGGCCCTCCTACCCCATGCCACCCTAAGGGCTAGGTATAGTATTGCTGACGCGGTTGCAATATACACTATGTAGGGCCTCTGGATCTCTATACCCTCGATCAAGGCCCGGCCACCTTCGACGCGGCCAATAGTAGTGCCCCTATCATGGCCAGTATCCAGGTGGGGGTGTAGTCCCTCTCCTCAACAGGTATCATCCCGTTCCTGCTGACGGCCCTGGCCTTGGCCTCCACGTAGATGGTTTCCGCCAGGTCCTCTACAAGCCCTTTAGGCGGGCTCCCGGTTACATGGTAGTATGGCCACTTATGGCGTTCTGCTATGCTCCTGAGGACCTCCCCCCGGGGGTCGTTGCCTATCCTTACTATGGCCACGGTCGTGTTGCCTAGGCTATCTGCTACGCTGGCCGGGTCGGGCCCGTAGTTATACCCCCCGTCACTCACTAGGATCCCGATTACTGGTAGCCTGGTTGCTGATGCTATGGTTGCAACCTGCCCTATCGCAGTCCCCAAGGCGCTGTACTTCTCACTGCCCGTCAGGTTGCCCAGGCTATTCATGCACTCCACGGGCTTACCTCTACATAGCTCCTCTGCAACTGCATGGAACCTGTATATGGCTACTGTGTCCTTCTCTCCAAGCTCCCTCAGGTACTCCTCCACTACTCCACGTGCCAGGTCTATCCTCCTCCCACCCATGTCAGTGTAGCTCATGCTCTTGGAGTCGTCTACTAGGATCACGTGTAGGGCTGATATGTTTGCCAAAACACTCCTATCCGCACTGCTTGAGTCTACATAGGTTATCTTATAGGTGTAGGGTGCCGCGGATGCTATGACAAGGAGTATTACCGCCGCTATCCTGGCTGCAGCTATTACATCTAGGATCCTTGAGGACCTCCCCCCAAGGAGCCTTATCAGCCTGGACCTGTACCTGCCTGACTTGTAGGATAGGAGTGCTACTGCAAGGACTAGGGGGGCGCCGAGGGCTATGTTTACAGGGTATAGCACGTCCATGCCATCCAGCCTCAATCATCCGTCGGAGGCTCCCTCCACCCCGCGCCCCGCCCGCCGGGGGCTGGCTTGGAGCTCTGCCCAACGCCTCCCGACCCTAGTGTGCCAGAGCCGCTTGTCCCTGTGCTGGTGTTCTGTGTGTCCTGGAGCTTGGCTAGCATCCCGTTT
>JALWGG010000036.1 GCA_027013765.1 Acidilobaceae archaeon | reverse complement strand
GGCTTAGATGGTAGGGATAGGTACCTCAAGGGGGATCCGAGGGCCAGCTTCATCCTAGCGTTACCCGGGAGCCTCTTGCTCCTGAGCAGCTTGGCAGGCTCACGGTCCACCTCAACCCTATAAGCCACGCCATCCCACCAATCCAGGCACTCCCGCATGGGGGTAGAAGGGGGGTATGCTAGGCTATAGGGATTCAGCTCTCCCCTCTTCCTCTCCCCCGTAACCTCTCTAGGGGCTCTAGTGTAAGTTTGGCCATTGCGGCCCAGGCCAAGATGCATATAATTGGACAACCACGATACAACACAAGGCCTACAGTACAAATATCACGTAGAAGGCGTGGATAAACGCACAATACACGTTTCTATCCCTATAATTCTTTACGTTTGTATCGTGTTTATTAGGGATCTGTGAGTTGATATGTCATGTGATTGTGTGTAGCTAAGGTTAACTACAGGGGGTGAAAGTTACTGCCTGGCCAGTCTCAGAGTAGTAGTGGTGTGATATGGTTGGGCATTGTAGTTAAACGGATCAAGGGAAGGCTATACGTCTATGAGCAGTACCGCCGGGATGGCAAGGTGATAACCAGGTACATCGGGAGCCTGGAGAGCATTGTTGATGGCTGGAAACGGTGCAAGGATGGGGTTGAGGGGCATAGCCCCCAGTTGGTGGACCGGCCGGGATTTGAACCCGGGGCCTCTCGGGTGCAAGCCGAGCGCTCTTCCAGGCTGAGCTACCGGCCCATCCGTCTGGATTTGCTTTACCTCTTGGGTTATTAAGGGTGTCGTCGCCTTGTTAGTGTCTTAGTATTGATTTTAGAGCTACTATGTATGCTAGGACCTCCAGCCTGCCTAGTAGCATTGCCGCTATTAGGATAGCCTTTACGCTGGGGAGTGTTGCCGCACCCGTTATCCCGCTACTTATCCCGACGTTTCCCATGGCGCTTGCGATCTCTAGGGTTGCATCTTCAAGCCTTATACCTGGGTCTAATATTATTGTCGATAGTACTAGTATAGTGTATGTGCCTATTATGGCTGCTATTGTTGCCAGGGTCTTCAATGCTAGGTCCTCGTTGACCATGTACCTGCCTAATCTCTTCCTGGGTATGTAGCCTGTGGGGTGCGTTGCCTTGGATGCCTCGATCGTTATGCTTTTCCACGCGACTAGTATCCTGAGGACCTTTATGCCGCCTGCAGTGGAGAATGCGGAGCCTCCTACTAGTGATAGTACTGCTAGTAGCATCTTGTAGCTTGGCGTGGTTACTGAAAGGTCTATCGACTGGAAGCCCGCTGTGGCGCTCGCCGATACAATGTTGAAGACGACGTCTATGGGCCTCATGGAGCTGTGTAGCCTCGGGTCTTCCATCCACATGATGGCCCCCAGCGTGGATGCGGCTAGGATTATCACTAGCTGGGCCTGCAGCTCTATGCTATCCCTGAGCCTTGAAAGCCTTAGGCGTAGGATGTTGTAGTGGTCATTGTAGCTTATCGCGCCGAGCATCACGACTATCATGCCAGCGAGGAGTATTGGAGTGGTGTGGTAGTATCCCAGGCTCTCTGTATGGGTTGAGAAGCCTGCAGTTGCTACACCAGTCATGGCGTGGTGTATTGCATCTACAAGAGACATCCCTGCTAGGATGAATAGTAGTACTGATACCATGGTTAGTATAACGTATATAACACCCATCAGCATGGCGCTCCTCTTAAGGCTAGCCTCAATCCTCTCAAACTTCCCCTCAGCAAGGTATAGAGTCGCTACAGAGATCCCTGGGGG
>JALWGG010000035.1 GCA_027013765.1 Acidilobaceae archaeon | reverse complement strand
GCTCATACCATAGCTAGTATAGGCGTGGCACTGCCCGGGGGAGCAACCTCCTCCTCTATGAGCCTGAACGCCTCATCAACTATATCGACGAGGGAGGGGACGGACCCGCTGGAAACCCTCCTACCCTCCAGGATCACCGTGGGGACGCCGCTGGACTCGGCGTCAACATCCCCCACAGGGACCTCTACAACCTCCACGTCGACGGGTATCCCGTAGGTGCCTGCAATATACACCCCAGCCTCCCTGACGACTCTAACGGCAAGCCTACTCCTCCAATCATACCCCGCATACACCGTGATCTTTAAGGTCCTCAACCAAGACCCCCATAGATAGGATATTGCCTATACAGGCAATGTAGAAGGCTAGGCCCCGTAACACGCGGGTAACCCTAAAACATATAAACATGTTACCATGAGACCCCGGGTATTGGTGCGGGGCTGTGTGCGTTCACAAGGTATAGACAGCCTAGCCTGGGCCTGGGGGGCGATAGCCTCCTAATAGCGGTTCCAAGCAAGGGGAGGCTACGCCCCCAGGTCCTCAAGCTCCTCGAATCCGCCGGGATAGGCCCCCTATATGACGGTTCCGACAGGAGCCTCATGCTACCCACAGCAAGGGAGGATGTGAAGATAGTCAGCCTGAGGCCCGAGGATATACCTGCAGTTGTTGCAAGCGGGGCAGTAGACCTGGGGATCACGGGGTTCGACCTGGTCGTGGAGAGTGGAGCCGACGTCACGGTGCTTGAGGACCTTGGAGTCGGCAGGGCTAGGATAGTCGTCGCAGTCCCCGAATGGGTTGAGGCGTCATCGCCGGGAGACCTCCCCGACGGCGTCAGGGTTGCAACAAAGTATGCCAGGATCGCTGAGGGATACTTCAAGTCCCTGGGGGTGAGGGCGGAGGTTGTGAAGGTGAGCGGGTCGACGGAGGTCCTCCCCCTGCTGGGGGCCGCCGACGCGGTGATAGATGTGGCCAGCACGGGGGCCACGCTTAGGATCCACGGGTTGAGGATCATAGACACGATCATGGAGACCAGTGCAAGGCTGATCTCAAGCCCAATGCTAGACGATAACAGCCTAGTCGAGGAGGTGGTGGAGAGTATAAGGAGTGTTGTAAGGGCTAGGAGGATAAGGCTCATCCTTATGAACGTCCCAGACGCCAGGCTGGGCGAGGTCCTCAGCGTGGTGCCAAGCATGGGGGGCCCCACTGTTGCGAGGGTGGAGTCGACGAGCGAGCCAATGTGGGAGGTCATAATAGCTGTAGACAGCGACCTGGTGGGTAAGGCTATAATCGATGCCAAGAGGGGTGGAGCCAGGGACATAGTGGTCCTAGACGTCGACAGGGTCATACCCTAAATGGGGTGCCATGGGATGCTGGTCATGCCGAGCATAGACGTGGAGGCAGGGGTAGCTGTTAAGAGGATCCAGGGGGTCCCCGGCACTGGGTCCAGGATCGGGGACCCCCGAGAGGTCCTCTCCAGGGTCAAGACTGGCGGGTACCCATGGGTCCACATAGTAGACCTTGACGGGGCTTCACGGGGGAGGCCTAGCAGGTACTCCATGGAGCTTGTAGAGGAGGCTAGAGGGATGGGGTTGAAGGTCGAGTATGGGGGTGGAGTGAGGAGTATAGAATCAGCCGCCGAGGCCTGTGGGAGGGGCGCCTCCAGGCTCGTCATAGGCACTAGATGGGTGGAAGACCCCGGGTTCCTAGTAGACGTTAAAAGGTATACGGGGTGCGAGGTCCTGGCCGCTGTTGAGGTGGGCGAGGACCTCGTCCTCAGGATAGGGGGCTGGGGGAGGAGGAGTGGAGTCACGCTTGAGGACGCGTTATACACGCTTAAGCCGCTAGACGTTGACGGGGTGCTATTCACCTACATACCCGGCGAGGGTAGGGGGAGGATTGCCCCCCAGGGCCTGGTGCTATCCGTCAGGAGCCTTGTAAAGGGGGTGCTCGTCTATAGCGGCGGCGTCAGGTCCACCATAGACCTGGACATGCTAAAATCCTCCGGGGTCGACGCGGTCGTCGTCGGCTCAGCGCTATACAATGGGTGGATCGAGTGGGGTGTGGTGGAGTGGTGAGGAGTAGTATAGTTGAGAGGGAGACCCTTGAGACCAGGGTCAGGGTCGAGCTCCGCCTGGAGCCGGGGAGTATAAGGGTTGAGACTGGGATAGGCTTCCTGGACCACGTGACGGAGACCCTAATATACTATATGGGGGCCAGCGGCGTCTTCACCGTGGAGGAGGTTAAGAGGGTCGACGACCACCACGTTGCCGAGGACCTCTACCTAGCCCTTGGAGAGGCGCTGAGGAGGGCCTCGGGGACGGGGATAGCAAGGTTCGGCCACGCCATAATACCCATGGACGAGGTCCTCGCCCTCGCAGCGGTCGACGTGAGCGGGAGGCCGGGGTCATGGGTCAGGATCCCCTTCACACGGGAGTATATAGGAGGGCTGAGCACAGAGGTCATACCCCACATGGTCCAGGCCATGGCGTCAACGATGAGGTCCACCATCCACATAGAGGTGCTCAGGCCGGGGAACAACCACCACATGGCTGAGGCCTCCTTCAAGGCTCTAGGAGCCGCCCTAGGCCAGGCACTCAGGGAGACTGGCAGGGTGTTCAGCACTAAGGGGGTGCTGGGGTGATGGGGGCCGCAAGGATAATCCCATGCCTCGACGTCGATAAGGGTAGGGTGGTCAAGGGGAGGAGGTTCAGGGACCTGAGGGACGCCGGGGACCCTGTAGAGCTGGCCTCAAGGTATGACAGCCAGGGGGCGGACGAGCTCGTGTTCCTAGACATAACCGCTAGCCCCGAGGAGAGGGAGCCCCTCTACAGGGTGGTCAGGGATGTGGCCAGCGTTATAAGCATACCATTCACCGTAGGCGGCGGCGTGAAGGGGTTGAGGGAGTTTGGAAGGCTCCTAGACTCGGGCAGCGACAAGGTATCCATAAACACCGCCGCGGTGCTCAACCCGGGCATCATAAGGGAGGCGGCGCTTGAGTATGGGAGCCAGTCGGTGGTTGTATCGATAGATGCTAGCAGGACTGGGAGGACCAGGAGCGGGTGGGAGGTCTACATCAAGGGTGGTAGGATCCCCACCGGGGTGGATGCCCTTGAAATGGCTCTAGCCGCCGAGAGGCTGGGCGCGGGGGAAATACTCTTGACGAGTATAGATAGGGATGGGACGAGGATGGGGTATGATATAGAGCTGACCAGGATGATCGTTGAAGCCGTGAATATACCAGTCATAGCGAGCGGGGGCGCCGGGGAGCCGAGGCACTTCCTAGAGGCCTTCAGGGACGCTGGTGCAGACGCCGCCCTCGCCGCCGGGGTATTCCACTACGGCGACATACAGATCCCAGACCTCAAGGAGTACCTGAAGAGGAATGGGGTGGAGGTGAGGCCCCCGTGAGCGTCTTGGAGGAGCTGGACAGGGTGGTGGAGGAGAGGCTGAGGACCATGCCCGAGGGGAGCTATACAGCCCACCTAGCATCCAGGGGGCTTGGGTATGTTGCAAGGAAGCTGGGGGAGGAGGCAGTGGAGACCATAGTAGCCGCATTATCGGAGGATGGGGATAGGCTGGCCGAGGAGGCGGCAGACCTCCTCTACACGCTCACAGTCCTGATGAGGGTAAGGGGAATGAGTATAGTGGATGCCCTGGAGGTCCTCAGGGGGAGGATGGGTTGAGGGTAGCGATCCTGAAGTATGGGGTGGGGAATGTATACAGTATAAAGAGCGCCCTCGAAAGGCTGGGGGCCAGCGCATACATAACAGGGGACCCCTGGGAGGCCGCCCGGGGAGACGCCATAATACTCCCCGGGGTAGGGAATATGAGGGCCCTCAGGGATAAGCTGGGGAGCATAAGGGAGAGCATGCGCATGGCGTCAGAGGAGGGGACCCCAATACTCGGGATATGCCTGGGGATGCAACTACTATACACGAGGAGCGAGGAGGACCCGGAAACCCCCGGCCTGGGCGTGGTGGAGGGGGTCGTGGAGAGGATCAGGGCAGGCAAGGTGCCGCGCATAGGATGGTACAAGGTCTACGGGGGCGGGGAGCTTCTGGACGGGGTCGAGGACGGGTCATACTTCTACTTCCTCCACAGCTACGCCGCACCCTTCAACCCGCCAGCGAGGTCCTGGACCCATGCAGGGGCAAGATATGCGGCATCCATAGAATCCCACCCCTGGTATGGCGTCCAGTTCCACCCTGAGAGGAGCGGGAGGCTGGGGAGGATCGTGTTATGGAACTGGCTGAGGGGTGCTAGGAGGTGACCCTAAGACTCTCCGGGGCCCCATGCAGTGTTGAATCCATAGACTGGGGTAAGGGGCTGATACCTGTAACGGTTGTGAGCGTTGCCAGCGGCGAGGTCCTCATGCAGGCCTACGCCAACAGGGAGGCCCTTGAGAGGACCTTGGAGACGGGGTACGCCCACTTCTATAGCAGGAGCAGGGGGAGGCTCTGGATGAAGGGTGAGACCAGCGGTAACAGGCTCAAGGTCCTCCGCGTGGTTGCCGACTGCGACTGCGACGGGCTAGTCTACATGGCCATACCCAGCGGCCCAACATGCCACACGGGCAGGTGGAGCTGCTTCCACAACACTGTCTCAGACCTAGGCGTAGCGGGTGAGAGGTGGAGGATGATCGTGGACGCGTTCAGACACGCCCGTGTAGCTGTGAGGAGGGGGTATGGCGGGCTCAGGGAGTACCTCTACGTGGTCAACCCCCTAACGGATAACATACCACCACCAAGCCCCTACCTGCAATCCCTGATAGCAAGGGGGATGGCCGAGGACCTCGCCAACAGGGGCCCCGACAAGGTTGTCGCCCCAGAGGCCCTAGGCCTCCCCATAGCATCACTAGCATCTGCACTGCTTGAGAAGCCGATGGCGGTGGTTAGGAAGAGGAGGTACCCGGTGGAGGGCCTTGTAGCCCCCTACAGGAGCGGTTATGAGGAGGGCCACTACTACATATACGGGGTGGAGCCTGGGGATAGGGTGGCCATCGTGGATGACGCGCTAAGCACTGGAGGCACCATGGAGGCAGTCATAAGGGCACTAGAGGATATGGGTGCAAGAGTTGTAGGCCTGGCAGTAAGCCTCAACAAGCCCCAATACGGGGGCCTGGACAGGGTTAGGAGGATGGGGTACCATGTATGGAGGGCCGTAGACCTCTGGGTAAAGGTGGATGGGGGCAGGGGGATACTAACCCTCAAGGACCCCCACACCGGGGCGGTGGAGGAGCTGGAGGTGCCCGTGGTTGAGGATAGAGGCTAACCCGTGGATCCATAAGGCAAGGATCTATGAGCCGAGGAGCTATCCCAAGGGGGCTGTGAGGCTGGATATGAACGAGTACCCGGAGCCCCCTCCCTCCTGGATGATTGAAAGGGCTTGCGGGGCAGCCAGCGAGGTTAACAGGTACCCGACTAGGGAGCTGTTCACAGAGCTCCTGGA
>JALWGG010000034.1 GCA_027013765.1 Acidilobaceae archaeon | reverse complement strand
AAAAATATAACCTTTATTCCACTAGTGAATGCCACAGAGGAGATTCCATGCATTAACAGGGACGATTGTGGGGATGCGGGGACAAGCCTATATAGTAAAGGTGAAACTAGGTAAGAAGGAGAAGACATTATTTGTAACACCGGAACATCTAAGACCACTAGCAGCTTAACACTTAAATGAAGCAGTTATGAGGTAATGGGTCTTGGATAGGAAGATAGTCGGTAAGAAATTTGTAAGCTGGTCTGAGGCAAGAAGCATTATGGAAAAAAGAATAAAACAGGGAAGCCCATCGATACTACCAGAACAAGAAAGAACATGGGAATACCTAAAAATTGTAGGGGATAGGGATCCAGTAAAAGATAGAGAAGCAATTAACAAGTTAATGGAACTAGGATTAAATGAAATTACAGCTGTAAACATGGTCAACATATGTCCAAGAGAGCCAGGTGAAGTCAGATTAGTACTGCAACTTGAAAAGGATAAGGTATATGATGAGGACCTTATTAACAAGATCCTCGATATATTAAAAGAATGCAGCGAGTGACTCTAGCCTAGTCGAATTACTAATGAGGGTTAAACCTAATTATTCCCACCAGCATGCCCCTTAGAAATATAATATTATACTTGCTTATTAATTTAATATGAAGGGTTGTGTGAGAAACGATGCAGGGGGCTAGACAAGGTAGAAGAGGAGGGCCAGGTGACAAGGTTCAGCCGCACCCGGCAGCGTCAGAAGTAGAGGCTGTTATACTCGATGTAATACCTCAAGGCCTATATAATGACCCCCACAGAGAGCATAGAGATACCACGATAGCACAGGCTATAGGAGTTAGAAGGTTTACCTTAATTGATGGAATACCGCTCTCGGACCTAGACTTATTTGACAGAGTCACCCTGGCAAGGGAAATAACTAAAACTATAATAGTCCCTGGACAGGGTAGAGGGATTAAGAGGCTAATAGTAATGCTGGGATGCCTTCCAGGAGCCGATGGAAACATATACTGTACTCCATTGAAAAGGTTGGAAGAAGATGCATATAACGTGCTAATAGATACAATAACTAGTGAGACACCCCGTGTGAAGATAGTAGAGAAAGATGAAATGATGAAAATTGCTAAGCTAAAGAATATGCCAGAGAAGATACTTGTAGTACCTAGGACTCCTATCGAATATGATAACCTGACTAACTTGGCTAAAACAAATATATTAGAAGCTATAAAAAGAATTATAATGAGTAATGAAGAATTTTTCGTTGAATTCTTCAATATAGCAGGGCTTATAAGTATAAGGCAGCATGCATTAGAATTGCTAAAAGGAGTTGGTAAGCGCACCGTTAAACTAGCTATAAGGCAAAGGGAGAGGGCTCCCTTCAGGTCATTTGAAGATGTAAAGAAGGTACTGAAGATTGATCCGGTAGAGGCACTGGCAGAGAAGATACTTGAGGAGATAAAGGGAGAAGCTAAATACTACTTATTTATACAGCCTAGAGACCCGTCGAGCCCCTATTTTGATTACATATCAACTATTATAAAGGAGAAAAAGCAAAAATGAAGATATATTGTCCCAACATATATTCTAGAGGAGAATTATATAAATGGACAACGTCAATTATAAGGTCTTATGGAATAAAAATTAGCGAGAAAAGGGGCCAGAATTTCCTGATTGATCCCCGCGGCATTTTATTGTTTGTCAATAAATTGAGGCAAAGTAACCCTGCAGTAGTAGTCGAAGTGGGTACTGGTATAGGGGTTTTAACAGTGTCGTTATCAAAAATCGTTGGAAAAATGCTTGGAATTGAGGTAGATGCTGGGCTAGCAAAAATATCCAAACTAGTACTAGATGCTTGCATGAGAAGGAATGTAGCATTAGTTAGGGGAGACGGTGTTAGTCTAGTATCAGGGATTAGGGCGTCTACAATAGTATCAAATACTCCATACAACATCTCAACTCAGTTAATTATAGAATCTCTAAAAAATAATAATATTAAATATATGGTTCTAGGTGTCCAGGAAGAGGTTGCAGACAGACTAGTTGCGAAACCAGGCTCCGATGACTATGGGAAGTTGTCCTTGATTACGCAGAGATTCTTCAACGTGTCGAAGACAGCTTTGATACCAAGCTTCTATTTCTATCCTCGTCCTAAAGTTAATGGTGCTATAGTAGAGCTCCGCCGAGTCAGAAGTTGGAGTAAACGGGATTACATAGTAGAGGAATTGTTAAAGTGCCTATTTACGGGAAGGAGAAAACTCCTCTCAAAAATGAGTAAATTGTGCTCCAGAAAACTAGGTATAACTTTGTGTAGCGATCCTAATGGTAGTAGGAGAGTGTATGACATAACTAATGAAGATATTGAACGTATGGTGAATTGTATTGAAGTGTAGTAGAAAGAGGATAGAAGTAGCGGGGTATAGCCTAGATATTTGCATACATGAATGCGTTTATGAACCAGCGGAGGATACTATGTTGATAGCTAACGCTTTAAATATACTTTCAAGGATCGGGAATAGGTTCGGCACAATAGTAGACCTAGGTAGCGGCACAGGAATACTATCACTAATAGCACTAAAAATATTTAATCCACATAAGATAATATCTATAGATATAAATCCATATGCCGTTTATATAACAAAGAAAAACTTGGAGGATACGGGCAATGCATTGGTGTTGAGGTGTAACGGGCTTAAATGTATTAGGGGTAAGGTAGATCTAGTCATTTCAAATCCACCATATCTGCCTACATATGACAAATCTCATGACGAGTGTAGTAGGTGGTTATATGCAAGCTGGGGCCCCGATACGTTATTGCACGTGCTATGCATGGATATCCAAAAATTCTCTAATAGAGCAATCATACTATACTCTACACTCTCATCAATCGACATGGAAGAGTGTCTAAGGAGAAGAGGATATAAAACTAGTATAATTGCTAGTGAGCGGTTCTTTATGGAGGAGCTAAGAGTTGTATATGCATGGAGGTAGGTGGGATTGGATAGGATACGGGTAGTCCTAGTCGGTGTTGAAGGCGCCATCAATCTAGGAATAGTTGCTAGATTATCGGTTAATTTTAACGTAGATGAATTCTATATCGTCAACCCTAAAGCATCTTTAAGCGAGGCCCTAGAGTATGCCGCTAGGGCTAAAAATGTTTTGAAAGAGGCCATAGTTGTCGATAGGCTGGAAAACGCGCTGGAAGGAGTTTCCCTATCAATATGTACATCGGCTATTTCTAGAGAGGAATCGGTCCTCAGGATAGCAGTGCCTCCATGGGAGGCTGCCAGGATAGGATCAATGACACGCGGGACAGTCGCATTAGTGTTTGGGAGAGAGAGTGTAGGTCTAACCAGGAGTGAGCTTGAGCAGTGTGACCTCCTATCTACAATACCAGCGAATCCCACTTATCCTACTTTAAACCTGTCAACAGCGGTATCAATATATTTATATGAGTTTTACAGGCGAAGAAATGCAAGGCAGGATCAGTATATTGATACTTCTGCAGTAAAGTTATATGAAGCATATGTAAGCGCGCTGGCTAGGGCACTTATTCTGGATGAAAAGAGGAGAAGGGATGTGATAATCGCTGCTAGAAGAATTGCATTGAAAGGATACACGTCGAGGAAGGAGATAGAGAATTTAACTTACCTCCTCTCAAGGGCCTGTAGAAGGATTGAGGGATGCAAGGTTGAAGTTGCTATTGACAACAAATCCGGGCCTTGAAGACATAGCAGGCATAGAGTGTAGGGAGGAGCTTGATTGTAGGGTAGTTGAGCTGAGAAAGGGGAGGGGCAGGTTAATAGTTGAGCTGGAATCTAATGGCGTCGACGATTACATCTACACAAAGATATCCAGTATGAGGTCAATACACTCCGCAGTGCTACTACTAGCAACACACAAGGTGGGATACTCCTCTAGAGCGTTAGAGACTATATATGAGGTAACAGTAAATTCCGGCATAGAGAACTACCTTTCATACCCCCACACCTTCGCTGTTGAAAGTAAAAGGATAGGGGAGGGTCATGAGTATCATAGCATGGATATATCCAGAGTGGTTGGGCAGGCCGTGGTAGATGTTTCCAGGAGTAAGGGTATCCCAGTAGCAGTCAGGCTAAACAGTCCAAGTGTTATTGTATATGCTGAGGTTGATGATGAAATATTTAGATTAGGAGTATTATTGAGTGGAGAGAGATCGATGCATAGGAGAGGTTATAGGGTATATGACCATCCGGCTGCGCTTAAACCCTCGATAGCCTATTCAATGTTCAGGATAGCTGGTATCACGGATGGAGAAGTTGTATTAGACCCTATGTGTGGTGGGGGTACAGTAGCCATTGAAGCTGCTATGCTATATGAGAACTCAAGTATAATATGTATAGATAAGAATATAGAGTATATTAAAGGTGCGATTATGAATGCACTTGCAGCCAGAGTCTATAATAGGATACAATTTATTGTAGGAGACTCTACAAAACTAGATAAATTACTCTCCCATGACTCGGTTGATGCCGTTGTTAGCAACCCTCCTTATGGAATCAGAATGGGTAGCCCGGGCATGGTTAAACGTGTGTATAGAGGACTGCTATACTCGTTATATAATGTTTTAAGTAGTGGAGGGAGGGCTGTATTTATAACGACAGAGTCTAAATACATGGCCAGAACCTCTGAGGCTGTAGGGTTTAAGGTTGATCATATTAGAAGGGTTAGGCATGGAGATTTATGGGCTTCAATAATTTTAATCAGGAAGGCGTAGCCTTATCATTGGAAAGATATGCCTTATAAACTCCCAAGCCAAAACACTTGTGGCGGAGGGGTTGCAAGTGCCGCTCAGGCCTGCTAGGTGCTACACGAAGTTCAGCGGGCCTCCATATACTAGGAGGGAGTATATCCACGGTGTGCCACAGCCTAAGATAACGAAGTTTGAAATGGGCAACTATGAAATGATGAAGAACGCATCATTAAAGGGGGAGCTTATAGCGATCGAGGCTGGCCAGATAAGGCATAACGCCCTGGAAGCGGCTAGAATAGCTGTTAACAAGTACTTGGCGAGTACAGTAGGGGACCAGAACTTCTACTTCAGAATCCGCGTATACCCCCACCATGTACTCAGGGAGAATAAGCTCATGGCATTCGCTGGGGCTGACAGGCTTCAGGACGGCATGAGGCAGGCGTTTGGGAAGCCTATAGGTACGGCTGCCCGTGTATATCCAGGGCATATTATACTGGAGGTTTGGGCTAGAGAGCAGGATGCAACACACGTCAAGGAGGCCTTGAGGAGGGGAGGCGACAAATTCCCGATACCGACTAGGATAGTGTTGAAGAAGTTGGCCTAGTCAAGCACCTATATAGTAATACTGGTTCTGTGCCTTTTGCATTCTATCCAGATAGCTTCCCTCCTTGTTCACTCTAGGCCTGCCACTCTGCTTATCCCTTCTGAAGGTTATTCCAAGCTCTTTCAGGAACAGGTTCATCCCATCCTTTAGGCTCATCGGAGAGTATGCATACCCTCTGAAGCCTGGCTCGCCCAGTATCACTATCAGCCTGTCGCTGATGAAGTCTTGTAGCATTACATCGTGCTCGACCACAAATGCGGCTGCTCCCCGAGTCTCTGTTAGTCTTCTGATTATTCTTGCTATGCTAAGCCTCTCCTCCACATCCAGGTATGCTGAGGGCTCATCCAGCAGGTAGAGGTCAGCCTCCCTTGACAGTGCGATTGCTATAGCCAACTTCTGCATCTCTCCACCGCTAAGCTTGCGTGCAGGTCTGTCGAAGAGCCTGTCTAGCCTTAGTTTCTTGACCAGCTCCGTGTATAGCCAGGATCCAGGCACAATCGACTCGGGATTAGCGTCACGTAGAATATCCTGAACCGTGGCTTCAGGGAACATCTCAGGGCTAATGTACTGTGGCTTGTAGCTTATGCTGAGCTCTCCCTCGGAATACACTGTCCCCTTACTAGGCTGGATCTTGCCTGCAAGCACTTTAATTAGAGTTGTCTTACCGATCCCGTTTGGACCCACGATGCCAATTATCTCCCCGCTATATATCTCACCCTCCATCGCGTCTAGCCTGAATTCGCCAACCTTCACTGATAGTTGGGACCATGCCAGGTATCTATGCCTGCTACCTGGTTTCGCCACCTGCTCTCCTTCAAAAGCCTTCCTAAACACTACAGGTTCTTTCCTGAGCCGTATATTCTCTGCTGGAAGGTACCCGTCCAGGAAAATGTTTATACCAGTCCTAACTCCATAGGGCTTCGACACCACGCCATACACGCCAGGGTCACCATAGATTATGTGGACCGTGTCGCTGAGGTAGTCCAGGACTGCCAGGTCGTGTTCAACTACCAGGAAATACTTATCCTTTCTAACCTCCCTCCTAATGATCCTGGCAACACGTATACGCTCCTTGACATCAAGATAGCTGCTTGGCTCGTCGAAGATGTATATGTCAGCATCCTTGCTTAACGTAGCCGCAATCAACATTTTCTGGAGCTCGCCACCGCTCAGATGCCTTATATCCCTCTCCCATATCTTGTCAAGCCCCATATCACTGGCGAGCTCCTTGTAGACCCCCCTCTCATCGGCTCTACGCAAAAGCTCCCCCACAGTGCCCTTCAAGTACCTGGGTACCAGGTCCACATACTGTATTTTGTGCGCAGCCTTGATATCACGGCCTGCCAGACGTTCAAAGTATGTTTGAAGCTCGCTTCCTCGGAACCTCCTGATTATCTGGTCCCAGTCCGGGTCTGCGTCTGGGTCTCCTAGATTGGGTTTCATTTCCCCAGCCAAGATCTTTATTGCAGTAGTCTTCCCAGTGCCGTTCCTACCTATGACTCCTACTACTTCACCCTTCTTGGGTATAGGGAGTCTATACAGCTTGAAACTGTTAACGCCATACCTGTGAATTGCGTCCTCCTCAAGCTCCGTGGGAAGGTTTACAATGAATACAGCATCGAAGGGGCAGGCCTTAACACACAATGCACAGCCTATACACGCATCCTCATAGATGACGGGCTGCCCCTTTAGCTCGGGCCTCGCCTCTATCGCTATAGCCTTCCCAGTCTTATTGACTGGGCATACAGTGATGCACTCATAGTTGCACTTCCTAGGCTTACACGTCTCATAGTCCATCATCCACCATGCAAGAAGGAAAAGGCTTGTATTGCCTAAAAGATGTATCTAGACCGGCTTAGCGCCTTGCCATGTGTTCCAGGTGTTATTTGGAAAAGTCGAATTCATAGCTCTCTCCTGGCTTGAGTATTACTACATCCGTTGGTAGGCACTTTGATTCGACTAGTTTCTTGAAGTCCTCCGGCTTGCCGTATAGGACTGGGAAGGTAGCGTAGTGCATTGGTATAGCTACCCTCGGGTTCAGGAGCTCTACTGCTTTAGCCGCCTCTATAGGGTCCATTGTGAAGTGTCCTCCTATCGGTAGTAGCGCTATGTGGGGCTTGTAGATCTCTCGGATTAGCTTCATGTCCATCATTACTCCAGTATCTCCTGCATGGTATACTGTGCCTTCTCTACCCCTAACTATCACGCCTGTAGGGTTGCCTATCCCCTGGCTACTGTGCGTGGCTGGTGTTAGTGCAATCTCGATTCCATCCACCCTCATAGGCCCTCCTATATTGCCTCCTATAATCCGTGACTGGTCTATTCCGGCTTTTGATCCTACATCACTTGCCAGCTCATAGATTGCAACTAGTTTAGAATTGGGGTTATTCCTGAGTATCTGCTCAGCATTACCCACATGATCGCCGTGGGCGTGTGTAATTATGACGATATCGATGTCTCTAACATCGTTAGGCTTAACCGGGGATAATGGGTTATCTAGCCAGGGATCGATGAGTATATTCTTCCCGTCCAACTCCAGCCTGAACGCCGCGTGGCCATAATACGTGATCCTACCCATACTATCCACCATAATTGAATGTAGTATTATCCTAAATAATAAAGCTTAATCCAAAACCATACCAGAAATAGGGGATCACTGATGGAGTTGGGTGGAGACGCAATTGAAAAGCTAATAAAGGCAGGCGATATCGCGCGCAGGACAATAGAGTATGGAAAGGGGCTTATAAGGCCAGGACGAAGCGCTAGGGAGATATGCGAGACCGTGGAGAAGTATATCTATGATCTTGGGGGTATGCCGGCGTTCCCATGCAACCTCTCAGTAGACCACGTGGCCGCACACTACACGCCAGGGTTAAGGGATGACGTGGTTCTCAGGGAGGATTCTGTGGTGAAGCTGGATATAGGCGTGTCTGTAGATGGATACATAGCAGATACCGCGGTAACCATAGATTTGTCAGGGATGCATGAGAAACTGCTTGAAGCATCCAAAGCAGCGCTGGATAGCGTAGTCTCTAAGATTAGGCCTGGGATTAGTCTTTATGAGATAGGTAAGATAATAGAATCTACTGTTAGGAGACATGGTTATAAGGTAATAAGGAATCTAACCGGGCACAACATATCCCGATATACAGTGCATGCTGGCTTGAGTATACCCAACTACCCCGATAGGGCCCTATTCTATAAGAGGTTGAAGCCAGGTATGCAGGTGGCAATAGAGCCTTTCGCTACAAACGGTAAGGGGCTTGTCAAGGATGGCTCAATAGTAAATATATATTCATATACTGGTAGGAGGCCCAAGATTAAGTTAAATGATGACGAGGAGAAGCTGCTCAAGGTGGTAGTAGAAAGGTATTATACCCTTCCATTCACTCCAAGATGGCTTAGAAAGGATTTCGACGTGGACAAGCTAGATAACCTAGTTAAATCCCTTGAGGCTAAGGGGAGTCTGCATGGATACCCGATACTAGAGGAGGCTGCTAAGGGGCTCGTATCACAGTTTGAACATACAATAGTGATATTGAAAGATGAGGTCCTGGTTATAACATGTAAAGACTGCCGAGATACTTCTTAAGGAATATAACTCTAGCGGAATCCACTTCATAACTGGAGTCTGGAAGGGTGTATCAATGTCATGGCACAGTCAAGCCTGCCAGACTGGATATCCGCAATAAGCCAGCTCGCATTCCTACTGATATTCCTACTCCTATTCCTGGGCGTCAACCAGCGTTTCCAGATATACATGTGGAGTCGTGACATAAGGGCGAAGCTAGTTGTACTAGAGAACATGGCATCCGAGTCTAGGAAGAAAACCCTGGACTTTATGCTAAAAAGTAGGGCAAAAGACCCTAGCAAGCTACTCGATAAGATCATGGACTTCTTCCTCATAGAGCCTGTCTCTATAGAGCCAACAGACATTATAAGGAGGATGGACCACCTATTCACGGTTAGAAGGATAAGGTTCAGGAGCGAGTTCGAAAAAGCAATGCCGGAAGCGGATAGAGTCATCAGATCCAGGGCTGAGACTGCTGCTGAGATAGCATCTGCATTAAACTGGATCTATAAGGTGGTTAGACACATACTACTAACCGGGGAGAAGACCAGAAACTGGATACTAATCATGCAGCTCCAACTAATAATGCCCCAAATATTAAGAATAGCAGAAGCCTACAGAAGGGCGCTCAACGACTTCATAAAGGGTGTGCCAATAGGAGACTCTGCAGGACCCATAGTAGCGTTACGCCTAGCAGGGGAAGCTAAGTGGAAGTATATAGAGGACGAGACAGTAGTTGCAGAAACAAACATCGAGAATAGGAGGGTGTATGTGATTAAAGCAGATGGACCAGGCTCCAGCGTGGGTAGGCCTGGAGCTGCTACAGAAAAACTAATCGAGGAACTTGTAGAGAAGGGAGAAAAACCAAGCCTCATCATAACAGTTGATGCAGCCCTGAAAATGGAGGGCGAAGAAACGGGTTCAGTAGCCGAAGGCGTCGGCGCGGCTATAGGAGATCCGGGTCCTGAGAAGATAAGGTTTGAAGGTATCTCGGCCAAATATGGCATACCACTAAGGGCAGTCATTGTAAAGATGGGGCTTGAGGAGGCAATCAAGGCCATGGATAAGAAGATCTATGAGGGCTCACTAAAAGCTGTTGACAGGGTACTAGAGTTAATTAAAAATGAGACGAAGCCCGGGGATATTGTTGTAGTGATTGGGGTAGGCAACACTATAGGCGTAGGGCAGGAGGGTGAGCATCATGGCTGAATCACTCCAATGGATCCAGCCACTAATATTGCTACTGGCATTGGGTACAGTAATAATGCTCACGCTTAAGCAGGCACGAGAGCTCAAGAGGTTCCAGGAGGAGGCATACAAGAGGGAGAAGATAGTAACCATAATAGAGTGTGGTGATTCCAAAGTTGAAAGGGAGTTTAAAGAAGGAGACTATATCGGTAAAAGTATAGAATGCAGGGAAGGAGCTACGGGAATTATAGTAGGGATATATGCTTTAAGGGAAGAAAAGGATAAGGCGAGGTCAAAGTGACTCTACCAGTTCGGATATACTCTCCTCGATCCTAGACAGGCTTTTAAGCCTTTTCCACAGTATGTTCTTTGATCTAGAATAGTTTATATATGAGGGTTTGAACCATTCCAAGGCAAAATTTAGATCCTCACCGAAGACGTGTTGGCATAGCAGAAGAGCGTTTCTAGCTTCAGTATACAATACCTCTTCTTGTGTGGCTCTCCTAAACGTTGCTAAACTTCTCGGCCTAGGTTTGGCCTTTCCTGCTAATTCCTCGACTAGCTTCTCCGCACCCCTGCACCCCTCAACTATAGAGTCTAATAATGCTGGCATGCCAGGACCGTCAAGCAATCTTGTACTGGATGCGGTATGCTCGCATATGTTGCTAGGGTATATGAGAAGTATTCTCCTGAAGCCTCTCGTCAGGAAGGGGGCTAAACCAGAGTCTATACAGTATTCCCGGTGCTCGCCACCGACTCTTATGCTAACTAGCCATGCCCTGCTGGTAAATATTGGCTCCCCTCTCTTGCGCCTCATAAAAATCACCCTAATCTACTAGAATCTCTAAAAGATAGCCGCAACCTATAACCCTCTACCTAGCATATACAATAGTAGGCCTACAGTAGAGACGACTGTCCCAGTTATGAAGGAGAGTAGAGATAGCGCCACCACCCAGCCTAGTGGGTACTCCTCTACAAAGCCCTGGAACTCTAGCCTTACCACGCCATTAGACCCGTTCAATGGTGTTATCTTCAGGTCATACCCACTATAGACGCTTGTCTCGACACTCTTATTTGAACCGAGTCTGAGCACCTTAGGCTCCTCGAATGGCCCTATAAATATGAGTATTTCAGAGTCGCCAATGTTGTATAGAGTCAGTGTGCCGTTGAGTATCCTACCCTCCCCCATGTTTAATAGGTATGCTAGATCACCATATTCTTTGTAAGTTATTGTTGATGTTGCATTTACCTCGGAGACACGGCTACTGGTTGACAGGAGTGCTAACACCGCCCCAACTAGTAGTAAGAGTATCCCTATACCAACTATTCTTAACGGCTTCACAGGCCTATGCTCCCTGTCTACGGAGGCTAGCGTAGGAATTAAATCCTTTAGTTAGATAGCTCTAAGGGGGGCTTAAATGAAGGTTAGGGAGATCGCCGCTCTAACACTGTTCATTATAGGGCTCGCATACACGATCCACAGTATAGGGCTGACGAAACCCGTTATGATAGTGAACTATACTAAACCAGTAAGTGAAGGTGTTGTAACTGTAACTGATTATACAATTCAATATGCTGTGCTATATGTATACCCTAATGACTCTCAGCTCATATTCTGGATCTCGACAAACTGTAGTAACCCGTCCAGCATCCATGAGGAGAGGGTTGACCTCAACTTAAGCCAGTATGGCAGTATCGACCTTGGAATTAATGAGAGTCTATGCCAGGTAAGGCTTGCAAACGAGAGGATCGGCGTGCCAGGCATACCTCCCACAACTCTTGAGGTAAAATCGCCAGGTGTTCTAAACCTAGTATATGGGCTACAGACTATAAACGGGTCGGTCCAGATAAACTTTATGATTGATAAGGTATTATTGAAGATCGATAGGAACGGTCGTGCATCGGGAGTAATGATAGAGTGGCTACGTGATGGAGTAAAGGAAATATCGACTTACAAGTGTAGTCCTCCATGTAGCATAGAGGCTGTCCCGCCTCATTATGCAAATTCCTATAATGCCTATTTAATGGTTTATAATATGAATATGATAATAGGTTTAATATTAATCCTCTCCATATTGGCTGTGCTTGGTTACATGTATAGGAGTAAGTTCTTTAAATAGTTAAGCATCATCCGTATTACACTATGATTCTCTACATGTTATTTTGATTAATATACAGTGTAGCATTCCAGACATAACGTATATACACATACTGACTAGCCCTGCATTGGGTATCCGTCATTTTTAAATACCCTAACAACTACATCTAATCAAAATGAGACTCACTTTAGTGGGAAGGGTGAATGGATGGTGAATAGTAAGGTCCTGATAGCGGCGTTGCTCGTCATACTAATGGTGCTCCCACTAGGAGCATCCACAGTCACAACGGCACAAGAGAAGGGGCCAGCTACAGACAAGATAGTATGGAGCAGGTATACCCTCGATGAGATCACAGACGCGTTCAAGACCGGTAAAGTAGATGTATACCTATTCGGCCTAGGGCCAGACCAGGCCCAGGAGCTGGCCCAGACGCCTGGAGTTAAGCTATACACCGCTCCTGCAGGCCTGAACGACTTCGGCCTTAACCCGGCCCCGGTGCAGATAGTGGAGGTCAATAGGGTATTCAACAGCAAGGAGGAAGCAGCTGGCTTCTTTGGAGTAGACCCGGTAGTGATAAGATATGTTGAGCCAAATGCTGATGAGGGTAAGACGACAGTAGAGTTCTGTGCTGTACAGAACAACCTCCCAGCTGGAACCACGGTAGTCTTCAAGAGCGACAAGTTCAACCTGAACCCGTTCTGCTTCAGGGACATAAGGTTCGCTCTAAACTACGTCATTGACAGAGAGACCATAGTGAAGGAAGTGTTCAAGGGCTTCGCCATACCCAAATACACCTTCTACGGGCCGGACGACCCGGTATACACTGAGCTGATAGACGTAGTAGCAAAGTTCAAGTTCACATACCAGCCACAGTACGTCCAGAACGTTGTGAATGACGTGATGACTAGGGCTGGTGCAGTCAAGGAGGGCGGCGTATGGACCTACAAGGGGCAGCCAGTAACAATAATAGGAATCGTTAGAGTGGAGGACCAGAGGTTCGAGCTAGGCCACATATTCGCCAGGGCTCTCAGAGACCTTGGATTCAGCGTCCAGGTCCAGGAGCTAACATTCTTCGAGGCCATATTCAAGGTGTACTTCACCAACCCGATAGACTTCGAGTGGAGCTTCTACACTGAGGGCTGGGGCAAGGGAGCCATAGACAAGTGGGACCCATGGAACCTAGCACAGTTCGGTGCAACATGGCTTGGCTGGGCCCCCGGATGGGGTGAGAGCGACTACTGGAACTATAAGCCAGAGGTTGTAGATGAGACCGGGAAGACTGTGGACTTCTACAGCAAGTCAACAGCACTAATGGAGGGCATAACAAGCCAGGACCAGTGGGTCGAGTACCTAAGGAAGGGCACGGAGCTAGGTACCTTAGAGGCAATAAGGATCTGGGTAGTGGCAACCCTAGACTCATTCCCGGCGAGGGAGGACCTCCAGGGAGTAACAGTGGACATGGGTGCCGGGCTTAGGAGCCTATACAACTGCAGGGGATGGAGCATACCCGGGACAGACACGGTGAGGGCAGGCCACCTATGGGTATGGACGACAAGGAGCGTATGGAACGTGCTAGGAGGGTTCGACGACGTCTACAGCGTTGACCCCGCAAGGTGTACATTCGACCCATTCACATGGTTCCACCCATTCAACGGAAAGCCAATACCGTTCAGGGTAGACTACACAGTTGAGACCGCAGGGCCGACGGGCACACTGGATGTACCAGGCGATGCAATATGGTGGGACCCAGTAAACGACAAGTGGGTATACGCATCAGACCTGGGTAAGACAAGCGCGACCAGCAAGGTAGTACTAGACCTATCAAAGTTCTTCGGGTCCAAGTGGCACGACGGCCAGACGATAACCTGGGCAGACCTGCTGGCATACTGGGCGGTATGGCTAGACCTAGTATATGACGAGCAGAAGAGCCAGCTTGAGTCATCAATAGCAGAGCCAAGCAGGCCCACACTAGACCAGTTCGTCGCCATAAAGCCATTGATAGACCAGAACAAGCTTGAGGTCTACCTGAACTACTGGCACTTCGACCCCAACTACATAGCAGCCCAGTCAGTGCTTGCCACGGTAGAGTTGCCCGCAGAGTTAATACTATTCCACGACTATGTAGCCTTCGTGACCAAGGAGAGGGCGCTGAGCGACACGAGGAGCGAGGATGAGGGTATACCACAGCTAAGCCTAGTACTGCCTGATGATGCACAACTAGTGAAGACCGAGTTCCAGGGCGACTTCGGCGCGAACGGCTACAACACCTATAAGGGATACTTCACACTACCAGACGGCACAACACTCATGACCCAGGACGAGTGGAATGCAAGGATACAGGCAGTAGTCAACTGGATAGACCAGTATGGAATAGCATGGATAAGCCAGGGACCATTCATGCTAACATACTTCGACAAGGACGGCCAGAAGCTAGAGTTAACAGCATTCAGAGACCCAACATACCCATTCGGGCCAACAGACTGGGTATTCGGCGAGCCTAAGCCAACAACAATAACAAGCGTCATAGCACCACTAGTAGCTCCAGGAGTAGATGCACAGATAGTGGTGCAGGCAACAGGACTGCCACCACTACACGTGAAGTACCTGCTAAGGGACCCATTGACAGGTGAGATACTGGCATCAGGAGAGGCTACACCATCCGGAGCAGGATTCTTAATAACGTTATCCAAGGACTTCACGGCCACACTAGAGCCATACTCAGCCTATGAGCTAACAGTGATAGCCTATTCAGAGGAGGTGGCCCTACCAGCAGAGAAGGTTGTAGTACTGCAGACAACCGAGGCTGCCGGTATAATAATTACAAATGTAACTAAGGGCTTGCAGGACCAGATCAATAAGCTGGCGGAAACCACTGCAGAGCAGCTCCAGCAGATACAGAACCAGTTCAACCAGCAGCTCCAGGCGGTGCAGGAGCAGTTCAACCAGCAGCTCCAGCAGCTACAGCAAGCACTGGGAGGCCAGCTGAGCCAGGCCCTACAGGGACTAAGTGACTCTATAACAGCACTCGGCAACAACCTAAACAATGCACTATCAACCTCGATACAGTCACTATCAGACACGTTGACACAGTCAGTGAGCCAGCTAGGTACACAGCTAGGTGGCACCATAGACCAGCTGAACAGCCAGGTCAACACGCTAGCCCAGACCACGGACCAGCTAAGTAGCCAGGTAGAGCAGCTGAACACGCAGGTTAAGAACCTAGGGCAGGCGGTCGACGATGCAAAGTCTGCTGCTGAGGCTGCACAGTCAACAGCCAAGACAACAATGATAATATCAGTACTGAATCTGATAATACTGTTAGCAGTCGCGGCACTAATCCTAAGGAGGTAGCAGCCACGCTATATCTAACTAATTTTTAATTTATTTTTAATATATTATTTTTAAATTTTGTTGTATATTATAATACTCTAAACGTGTAAAGGTATAAATGGTTAACGACACATTTACTATCCTGGTTTGGGTATGCCTGGTGGACTTACATGCCCGTAGACCGTAGGCTAGTTAACGTGGCCGTGAAGAGGGGTGTAACCCTTGGAGTCGCACTTATACTAATAGTATTCTTCACGGCGGTCATCATAGGTGCGACAGGATATGATGCAAAGATACTTAATGCATTGATAGAGCAGCGGATCCAGGCTCTTAAGCAGGCTTTACAGAGGAAGCCTGGCATAACTCAGGAGGAGTTACAGCAGATAATAGAGAATGAGCGTGAACGTTTAATCCATATATATGGTCTGGATAAGCCCTGGTATAGTAGGCTAGTTCCGATGACCATAAGAACATTCAAGCTAGACTTGAATGTTACATCAGATGAGGTCGCAAACATAGCAGGCCTTAGGAAACCCCTGGGTGTGGGGACCGCTATCAAGGCTGCATTGCCTAGAACGATTATAATGATCACTGTCGCCGAGCTCCTGGCCATGGCTATAGCATTACCCTTGGGCCCCTATATAGCATATAAGAGGGGCAGTCTCCTGGATAAGAGTGTTATATCATACGCAGCTATAACAAATGCCGCACCCCTCTGGTGGCTCGCCATGATCGCCATATACCTGTTCGGCTTCAAGGCTGGTGTCGCACCTACGCAGTACAGGCAGATCTTGAGTTTCCTAAAGTGGGACCAGTTCGTGTCTGATCCATTGTACACGGTAAAGCAGATATTATACTTTGCATATCTCCCAATACTCGTCACAACATTCTCATTCCTGGGAGGCTGGCTCTACTCTGTTAGGGCTGTCGCTATAAGGGTTGTGACTGAGGATTATGTGGTGGTTGCAAAAGCCAAGGGGCTTCCGGAGAATATGGTTGTTAGGAAATATATACTGAGGGTTATTGCAGGCCCAGTGGTGACATTCGTCATACTTGGGCTAGCCACCAGTATCCAGGGATTCATAATAACTGAGACGGTCTTCGACTGGCCGGGGATGGGATCTCTATACTATCAAGCCATACTCTCGGGCGATGCACCCACTATACTCGGGTTGATCTATGTAACAACGGTCGTGTATATACTCGGAAGGTACATTCTCGAATTATTGTATGTGATACTTGATCCGAGGGTGAAGATGTGATGTCCGGTAGTGGTAGGAGAGTTAGGGAGAGCTTCCTTGAGAAGCTTGTATCCTCCCTGAGGAGCGGGTTCGGGGAGGTGTGGAGGAATAACCTTGGAAAGGTCGGCCTGCTAATACTAGTGGTTATAATAGTGATCTCCATATACGCGCTTGCGACTGTACCCCCAGATCTACCTACAAAGTGGAAGAATAGGCTAGCGTGGAGCGAGTACCCTACTATGGTGCCTCCGGAGTGGGTGAAGTACCTTGGAGTGCCTGTGGCTGAACATAGGATATATACAGGTATGGAGCCTATGTACTCTGGTGTAATTACGCCCAACAACATCAAGGCAGTTATACCAGAGTATTTAAACGCGTTGGGGGCTCAACAGACTATAATCGGCTACACCGAAATCTATAGGGTAGAGTATGAGTTGTCCGATGAAGCGTTCCCTATGGGCATCTTAACACTATTCAAGCCTATAAATAACTCGGTGATCGTGGATAGAGGAGCCAATAGGACTATACAGGTGCTTCCAATAATCCTTGTCTCCAGGCCTGACGGTCTAAATATTATAGTCGGCCAGGAGTCTTCCCCAGTCAAGATAACGGACCTGGCGTTCAAGAACGTTACGGTGGTGGCTGACATATTCTGGCTAGACTATGTGAATTATTATAGCAAGCAAGGAATAC
>JALWGG010000033.1 GCA_027013765.1 Acidilobaceae archaeon | reverse complement strand
TGGAATATAAGTCACTCCCAGCTGCTGGAGCTACTCTTCAAGGCCGAGTTCCAGCCAATGTATCTGAACCAGCCCGCGGTTATACAGCAGTACTATGCAAAGAACCTGCCGCACGGCAAGACCGTGACCCTTGCCACCAGGACTATACCACCCTTCATGGACGTCAAGGTGGAGTCTAAGAAGATACACCTGTACCTGATAACCTCAGGCTCCAGCAGCGACTGTATGAAGAACGTCCCCGGCAGTGTCCTGTCAAAGACCGATTATATCGTGCTCATAGGGGTGGTGGAGGTCCCCACCCATGAGGAGGGGGTTGGCTACCTCATCGCGGATGCCATATTCTATAACAGTAATGATGTGGAGCTGGGGAGGCTAAGCGACTACTGCAGCCTAGGGTCTCCGCTGGTCCCCCACAATGATATACAGGACCCCGTCACGGTGTATGACCCGGACGGCGATGGGGTTGCGGAGATAGAGTTAACCAGCCTGGGAGCCTATCACTGGGGTGGTATGAAGGATGCAGGCTTCGCGGTGATAAGCTACCTATCAACAGATAATATAACACTGAATGAGACCGGAAAGATAGGGGTTATAATAACGTTCGACGCCGAGCTCCGACACTACTCAGGCAGCCCTGGCAATGCATGGCACGCTGCATACCATGAGCAGCCACTCATAGGGATAACACTCTACAGGATAAGTAATGGAAGCCTTGTGGTCCAGGATTATAGGTTGAGGACCTACAGGGATATAGGTAATGAGGTAGGTGACCCGCTCCACTGGTGGCACGCGGATAACATAAGCATTGTAGAGGTCTTCTACAACGTGCCGCCGGGCTCCTACAAGGTATCCTTCACAATCATAGACGCACACCCATACAACTACCTGAGGACCCTCATACATAGAATCTCCGTATACCTCATACCATGAAGGAGTGGTGGCGATGAGGAGGAGGGGACAGGCGGTCGCGGTATCGGTTGCCATAATGACTGCATTAACCCTGACACTAGGCCTAATACTCTACTCATACTTCACAAGCCACTACTCAAGGGAGGCCCTCCAGTCCAGGATAGAGGTTGCTAAGACGCGGATCGCGGGCTCGATAGACCTTGCGGTTACATATATAAGCAAGGCCTCGGTATCTAATGTGAATTATACATGTGTAACGGTGAAGCTCCTCAACATGGGCGACGAGCCCTACCTGATAGATTTAACAGTGTTGCCGCTAGAGGAGACCCCGACATCAGTTACCGTAAGCCAGTATATACAGTGGCTCCCGGTAGACCAGTATACTGGCGGCGTTAACGTGTACCTCTTCATCATTAACGACACGGATCAGGACGGGCTGGTTGAGGTGGTAGGGACCTCCAACCAGTATGAGGCATCCATACTATCAGACTGCGGCAACATTGTGGGGATCCTCCACGACTCCCTGAGCCACATCGACGTTGACGCGGGTAATATAGTGATAAACGACTTCAGGCTATCCGAGCTGGCGGACAACCAGGGGATACACGTTATACGCCCCATACCCTTCTGGGGATTCAGGCTAGACCCCGTAGACCCGGTCCATATACTCGTGGTCGTGGAGGAGCAGCCCGGGTATGGGGCCGGGTATCTAAGCCTCTTCACAAGGTACAACGATATGGAGGTCTATGTGGCCTCAGCCAAGATACCCTAGCCCTGAGGCATGGTTTAGTTAACCCCGGCTTAACTCAACCAGGCACCATCAACCGGTTTAGTTAACCCTAATTTAACCCCCAGCCGGTTTAAG